>NZ_JBBEOG010000013.1 GCF_037860835.1 Aquipuribacter nitratireducens
AGAGTAGGACACCGCCGGACACACTTCACACAGAGGCCGCCCCCCACGGGGGCGGCCTCTGTGCATTACACCCGAACACCACCACGCGTTGTCAGGAGCACCATGGACGAGCAGACACCCCGTCGCGACGACGACGACGCGCGTCGACCTCGACGGCAGTCGCGTCCGGACGGGCGGGGCTCGTCCGGTGGTGGCGCCCGACGCGAGGGAGCCAGGGGCGGGGACCGGCCTGCTCCTCGCGGCGGCGCCGGCGCCTCACGGCGGGACGGTGGACGCAGCAGCGGTGGGTCCGGGACCGGTCGGTCCTGGACCGGCGGTCGCGACGACCGGCCGGGCGGCCAGGGTCGCTCGGGTGGTCCGGGTCGCTCGGGTGGTCCGGGTCGCGCGGGTGGTCCGGGTCGTCCCGATCGTCCGGGTCGGCCCGATCGGCCGGGTCGTCCGGACGGCCCAGGTGCCTCGCGGGGCTCGCGTCCTGAGCGGGACGGCGGCGACCGCCGACCGTCCGGTCCCGGCGCGCGAGACCGTTCGCGCGACGACGTGGCTCGTGGCGGTGCGGGTGGTCGCGGACGTCCACCTCGTGGTGGCGGCCGTCCGCCTCTCGACGACCAGCGTCCTCGACGGCCCCAGCGAGGCCCGCGGCCCGAGAGGGCGGACGGGTCGGCGGCCGAGCGCCCCGAGCGGCCGGGTCCGCCCGTGCCGCAGGCGCCGCCCGTCCCGGGCTGGGCGCAGGCGGACGCCCTCGACCGGCACGTCGTGCGGGAGTTCGAGTCGCTCGGGGAGCGGCGCAGCGAGGAGATCGCGCGGCGGCTCGTCGCCGCGTACGTCCTCGCCGACGAGGGGGAGACCGAGGAGGCCCTGGCGCACGCGGCCGTCGTCCGTGTGCTCGGGTCACGGCTGGCCGCGGCACGCGAGGCCGTCGGCATCGTCGCGTACCGCTGCGGTGCGTACGAGGACGCCCTGAAGGACCTCAAGGCGGCGCGCCGGATCAGCGGCCGGTGGGACGCCCTCCCGGTGATGGCGGACTGCGAGCGGGGGCTCGGCCGTCCGGAGCGTGCGCTCGAGCTCGCGGCGACCCCGGAGGCGGCTCGCCTCGACCGCGCGGGGCGGGTCGAGATGCTGCTCGTCGCCGCCGGCGCGCGCCAGGACCTCGGACAGCCCGACGCCGCCGTCCTCACCCTCCAGGTGCCCGAGCTGCGCGCGACGTCCGACGCGGAGTGGCACCAGCGGCTCCTCGCGGGCTACGCGGCCGCCCTCGACGCGGCCGGCCGGTCGGGCGAGGCGGCGGCCTGGCACGAGAGGGCCGCCTCCCACCCGGCGGCGCCGAGGGTCCCCTCCGAGGACGACGCGGACATCGTCGACCTCGACCCCGCCGCCGACGACGAGCGGCCGGTCGACGGCGACGCCGCCCCGGAGCAGACCGGGCGCGGGTGAGCGCTCAGCCGGTGGCCTCGTGCCAGCCGTGCTCGGCGTACCAGGCCGGCAACGGCCGCACGAGCACCCCCGAGGGCAGCTTGGGCTCGAACGCCGTGGCCTTGTAGGGCAGCAGCGCCCCCCGCTCGGCCGTCTCGAGCACCGCGTCGAGCGACGGCGGCGGCAGGAGAACGGCCACCGCGCCGTGGCGGGCGGCCGTCGTGGCCGCCACGGCGGACGGCTCACGGCGCGTGCGGGTGCGCTCGGCGTCGTCGAGCACGTGCTCGACGAGGCTCGTGACGTCACCCGCCGGGTGGCCGGGCCACGTCACGTGCCACTCGACCTCCCCGTGGACGACCTGCACCGCGCCCTCGTGCGGCGCGCTGCCGCGTCCCACCACGCCGCCCGCACGACGGCACCGCCCCAGCAGCGTGTCGAGGGCGTCGCCGGGCAGCTGTTCCCGCCCGTCCTCATCGAGCAGCACACGGTGGACCGGACCCAACCGGAACGGCGTGCGGTCGGCGTCGACGACGAGGCCCGTGACGTGCGTCGTCACCCCCTGGGCGGCGAGCGCCACCGAGGCGGCGAGCCGGTGGTGCCCGTCGGCGACGAGCAGGCGGGCCGCCCCCAGCGCCGCGAGGACCGCATCGACCCGGTCACCGGCGACCTGCTCCACCTCGACGTCGTGCCCGCTCTCGGTGTGGCGCCACAGCGGTACCGCCGAGGCGTCGACCAGGTCGGGGACGACCCCGCGGCCCCGGTGGGTGAGCAGGAGCGGGTCGCGGTCGACGTGGGCGCTGCGCAGGGCGCGCACCCGGCGGCGCACGGCCCGCTCGTCCGTCCGCTCGTGCGGCAGCAGCCCGCTACCGGCCGGCGGGTCCGCCACGAGGAAGCGGGCCGCCACCCCCACGACCTCGCCCGCCTCCCCGCGCACCCGCAGCCGGAAGAGCGCGGGCGGCGACACGAGGTCGCGGCCGACCGCCGACCAGCCGTTGTCCAGCAGGAGGTGACGGCGCGGGTCGTGGGCGGGACGGACCAACCGGAGCGGCGAGACCCCCGCCGTTCCGGTGATCATGCCGGGCATCGTACGGTCCCGTGACGGGTACCACGCACCGAGCAGGAGGTGAGTCGATGGACGACCCGCGCGACACGACCGGCCCCGGACCCGGGGGCGGCACCCCCCAGGCGGGCCGCCCGGCCGGCGGGACGTACGAGTGGTTGAGCCGGGGCCGGGAGCTGCTCGCGGCCGGTGACGCCCAGGCGGCGGCCACGGTGCTGCGTCACGCCCACGAGGACGAGCCGGGCTCGCCCGACGTCCTGGAGACCCTCGCGCGGGCGGAGTTCGAGAGCGGCCGCTTCGAGGAGGCGCGCCGCCTGTTCGCCGCGCTCGTGGAGCGAGAGCCCGACTCCGACTATGCCCGCTTCGGGCTCGGAGCGAGTCTCGTCCGCCTCGCCCGCGCCCGCGAGGCCGAGCCGCACCTCGCGCTCGCAGCCGCGATGCGGCCCGATCGCAGCGAGTACGTCGGCCTCCTCCAGCGCGCCCGCGCGTCCCTGGGGCGGGACCGGCCCGACGCGGGGCGGCCCACGTGACGGGACCGCTCGACGGCACCCTGATGGGCCGCCACGACGCCCTGCTCCTCGACCTCGACGGCGTCGTCTACGAGGACGACCACCCGGTGGCGGGAGCGGTCGCGGCCATCGAGGCGGTGCGGGCCGCGGGCGTCCCCGTGCGTTTCGTGACGAACAACGCCTCCCGCACCCCCGCGCAGGTGGCCGACCGGCTGCGCCGGCTCGGGGTGCCGGCGGAGCCGGAGGAGGTCCTCGGCTCGGCGCAGGCGGCGGCGCACCTGCTCGCCGGGCGCGACGACGTCCCCGACGGCGCGAGCGTCGGGGTCGTGGGGGGCGAGGGACTCCTCGCGGCCCTCCGCGACGTCGGCCTCGACCCTGCTCTTGCCCGCGACCTCGACGCGGCGCCGTCGGCGCTCGTCCAGGGCTTCAGCCCGGACCTCGGCTGGCTCGACCTCGCGGCCGGCACCCGCTGGGTGCGCGAGGGCGTGCTGTGGGTCGCGACGAACCTCGACCTCACGTACCCCTCGTCGCTCGGCATCGCGCCCGGCAACGGCCTCATGGTCCACGCGGTCGCCACCGCGGCCGGGCGTCGGCCCGACGCGGTCGCCGGCAAGCCGCTGCCCCACCTGTTCCGGACGGCGGCGGAGGCCGCGGCTGCGCGCTCTCCGCTGGTCGTCGGGGACCGGCTCGACACCGACCTGGCAGGGGCGGTGGCGGCCGGACACACCGGTGCACTCGTCCTCACCGGCGTCCACGGCGTCGACGACGCGCTGGCGGCAGAGGTCGACGAGCGCCCTCACGTTCTGCTGCGCGACCTCGGCGAGCTCGTCGACCCGGCGGCCCTCGCCCGCGTCGACGAGCGCACCGCCGTCCTGCGCCAGGCGTGGGCGGACAGCGGCGCCACGCCGGAGGCGCGGGAGAGGCTCGACCGGTCCCTGGGGACGTGAGCGCGGCGCGTCCACAGGCGGCGGGTCGGCGGGCGGCGTCGTCGGCCGCGGCGGGTACCGTCACCGTCATGGATCTGGAACCGGCCGGCCCGGCGACGGACCCGACGGACCCGCCGGGTCCGGAGGACCTCGACGGCCTCACCGCCGCCGTCGCGCGGCTCGAGGGGGAGGCCGACGCGCTCGATGCCCGGCTCGACGCCGCCGCCCGGCCCGGGGCGTCCGGCGCCCCCACGGCGTGAGGCGACGGCTGGACGCCGAGCTCGTGCGACGCGGGCTGGCCCGCAGCCGGGAGCACGCCGCCGAGCTCGTCGCCGCGGGGCGCGTCAGCGTCGGGGGCCGTCCCGCCGTCAAGGCGGCCACGCAGGTGGACGCCGCGGCGGCGGTGCTCGTGAGCGACCCCGGCCCGGCCGACTCCTGGGTCGGTCGCGGGGCCGGCAAGCTCGACGGTGCCCTCGACGCGCTCGCCGCCCGCGGCCTCGCTCCCGAGGTGCGGGGGCGCACGTGCCTCGACGCGGGCGCGAGCACCGGCGGCTTCACGCAGGTCCTGCTCGCCCGTGGCGCCGCGCTCGTCCACGCGGTCGACGTCGGCTACGGCCAGCTGGCGTGGTCGCTGCGCACCGACGACCGCGTCCGGGTCCACGAGCGCACGAACGTCCGGGACCTCGCGGCCGGGTCGCTCGAGCCCGTGCCGGACCTCGTCGTCGCGGACCTCTCCTTCATCTCCCTGCGCCTCGTGCTCCCCGCCCTCGTCGAGGCCACGGCGCCGGGGGCCGAGCACCTGCTCATGGTGAAGCCGCAGTTCGAGGCCGGCCGGGACCGCGTCGGTGCCGGCGGCGTCGTCCGCGACCCCGCCGTCCGTGAGGACACCGTCGTCGAGGTCTGCGCGGCAGCGGGGGCGCTCGGGCTGCGCACGGTCGCCGTCACCGCCAGCCCCCTGCCCGGCCCCGCCGGCAACGTCGAGTACTTCGTGCTCCTCCGCGGGGACACCGGCCACGCCGACGACCCCACCGACGTGCGCGGGCTCGTCCACGAGGCGGTCCTCGCCGGCCCGGCCGGCGCGAGCGAGGGAGCAGCCCGGTGACCCGCCCGACCTCCGCCCCCCGACACGTCCTCGTCATCGCGCACACCGGTCGCGAACGCGCCCTCCACGCCGTCGTCGCCGTCGTATCCGCCCTCGCCAGGGCCGGGGTCGACGTCGTCGTCGGGGAGGACCAGGCGCCCGTGCTCGACGCCGCCATGCGGGGCGCGGACGTCGTCGGGGGCTTCCGGGCCGTGCCCGTCGACGAGGTCGGGGCACCCGCGGCGGACGTCCTCCACTCCGTCGACCTCGTCCTCGTCCTCGGCGGGGACGGCACCATCCTGCGCGCCGCCGAGATCGTGCGCGGCACCCCGGCGCCGCTGCTCGGCGTCAACCTCGGTCACGTCGGCTTCCTCGCCGAGAGCGAGCTCGACGGCCTCGCCGACACCGTCGACCGGCTCGTCGCCGGCGACTACGAGGTCGAGGAGCGGATGACGGTCGACGTCACCGTCCTCGACAACGGCGACTGCGGCCCCTCGGGCGTCGGCCGGACCGTCGCCCGCACGTGGGCGCTCAACGAGGTCGCGGTCGAGAAGGCGAGCCGGCAGCGGATGCTCGAGATCGTCCTCGAGGTCGACGGCCGGCCCCTCACCCGCTTCGGCTGCGACGGCATCGTCACCGCGACCCCGACCGGCTCCACCGCGTACGCGTTCTCCGCCGGTGGGCCCGTCGTGTGGCCCGAGGTCGAGGCCATGCTCGTGGTGCCCCTGAGCGCGCACGCGCTGTTCGCCCGCCCCCTCCTGGTCGGTACCAGCAGCGTCGTCGCGGTCGAGACCGTCCCGGGCCTCGGCGGCGCCGGGGTCCTGTGGGCCGACGGGCGCCGCTCCTTCGAGCTGCCGGAGCAGGCCCGCGTGGAGGTCCGTCCCGGCGCTGTCCCGGTGCGGCTGGCCCGGCTGTCCGCCACCGGGTTCACCGAGCGCCTGGTCCAGCGCTTCCGGCTGCCGGTCAACGGCTGGCGCGGCCCCGGCGGTGCGACGTGATCGAGGAGCTGCGGATCCGCGACCTGGGGGTCATCGCGGACGCGACCCTGCCGCTCCACCCGGGCCTCAACGTCCTCACGGGCGAGACCGGCGCGGGCAAGACGATGGTCGTCACGGCGCTCGGCCTGCTCCTCGGGGCGCGCGCCGAGCCGGCGCTCGTGCGGGCCGGGGCGCGGGCCGCGACCGTCGAGGGGGTGCTCCGCGTCGAGGCGGGCAGCGACGCCGCCGTGGTCGCGGCCGAGGCGGGCGCCGAGGCCGAGGACGGCGCGCTGCTGCTGGCCCGGTCGGTGCCCGCGGACGGGCGCGCACGGGCCTGGGTCGGGGGTCGCGGTGTCCCGGTGTCCGTCCTCGGCGACGTCACCGGCACGCAGGTGACCGTCCACGGGCAGTCCGACCAGCTGCGGCTGCGTTCCGGCGCCCACCAGCGGGCGCTCCTCGACGAGTACGCCGGCGTCGACCACGCCGACCTCCTGCACCGCTACCGGGACGCCCACGCCGCCCTGCGGGCCGCCGAGCAGCACCTCGCCCAGGTCACCGCCGACGCCCGCGAGCGGGCGCAGGAGGCCGAGGTGCTGCGCCTCGGGCTCGCCGAGCTCGAGCGGGTGTCGCCGGTCACGGGCGAGGACGACGCGCTGCGCGAGGACTGGGCGCGCCTCGCCCACGCCGAGGAGCTGCGCAGCGCCGCCGCCGAGGCCCTCGCGGCGGTCGCAGGCGACGACGACGGCAGCACCCCGGGCGCCCAGGGCCTGCTCGCGCAGGCACGTGCGGCGCTCGACGCCGTCCGCGGCCACGACCCCGCCGCGGCCGGCCTCGCCGACCGGCTCGCGGAGCTCACCTACCTCACGACGGACCTCGGGACCGACCTCGCCGACTACGCGAGCGGGGTCGACGCCGACCCGGGACGCCTCGCCGAGGTCGAGGCCCGCCGCGCCGAGCTCGCCCCGCTGCTGCGCATGCACGGCGACCTCGACACCGCGGCGCGGTGGGCGGTGCAGGCCCGCGGCCGCCTCGACGAGCTCGACGACGAGGGCCGGCCGCAGCGCCTGCGGGAGCAGGTGGCCGAGCGGCGCGACGAACGCGACCGCTGCGCCGCCGAGCTCCGTGCCTCCCGCACCGCCGCGGCAGGGCGCCTCGGCGCGGCCGTTACCGCCGAGCTCGCGGCCCTCGCCCTGGCCCGCGCCCGGCTCGAGGTCGCGGTGACGGCGACCGAGCCGGGACCCGACGGGGCCGACGACGTCGCCTTCCTCCTCGCCGGCCACGGCGGGGCCGAGCCCCGGCCGCTGGCCCGCTCCGCGTCCGGAGGGGAGCTGTCGCGGGTCATGCTCGCCGTCGAGGTCGTGACCGGTGCCGAGAGCGCCCCCGGCACGTACGTCTTCGACGAGGTCGACTCCGGCGTCGGGGGCGCGGCCGCGGTCGAGGTGGGTCGTCGGCTCGCGCGGCTCGCCGTCGGCCGGCAGGTGGTCGTCGTCACGCACCTGCCGCAGGTGGCGGCCTTCGCCGACGCGCACCTCGTGGTCCGCAAGGACGACGCGGGTGAGGCCGGCACGGTCTCCGAGGTCCGTGCCGTCGCCGAGGCCGACCGCGTCCGGGAGGTCGCCCGCATGCTCGCCGGCATGGCGGGGTCGAGCACCGCCCTCGCCCACGCCGAGGAGCTCCTCGAGACCGCCGCCCGGCTGCGCGCCGCACCCGTCGCGGGCTGACTCCGCCCGGGCGTGGCAGCCCGACCGGCGGGCCCCGACGTGCCACCCTCACGACGTGGGGCTGCTCCGCGTCGCCGGTCGCCGGCCCCGGGTGGAGCCGCCCGGGACCGTGGGCCCCGCGCGCGTGCTGCGCGACGGAGCCCGCAGCGCCCGCCGGGTCCGTCCCGGCGACGTCGTCGTCCTCGACGCACCCGACCTCGACGCCGCCACGGCCGAGGAGCTCCTGCGACGCCGGCCCGCGGCCGTCCTCAACGCGGCCGCGAGCTCGACCGGCCGGCAGCCGACGCTCGGGCCCCGGCTCCTCGTCGACGCCGCGGTGCCCCTCGTCGACGAGCTCGGCCCCGGCCTGCTGCTCGCGGTGCGCGACGGCGACCGCGTGCACGTCGACGGTGGCTGCGTCCGGGTCGGTGCCGGTCGCCGCGGCCGGGGTGACGACGCGCCTCCCCTCGTCGGGCGGCAGCAGGACGACGTGGGCGTCGAGCTCGCGTACGAGCACGCCCGCCGCGGCGTCGTCACGCGGCTCGAGGGGTTCGCGGCGGCCACCGCCGGGGTCCTCGACGCCGAGCGCGACCTCCTGCTCGAGGGCTACGGCCTGCCCGCCCTCCCGCTGCGGCTCGCAGGCAGGCCCGTCGTCGTCGTGGCGCAGGGCTACGGCTGGGCCGACGACCTACGGGCCCTGCGCCGTTTCCTCCTCGACCGCCGTCCGGTGCTCGTCGGCGTCGACGACGGCGCCGACGCGCTGCTCGCCGTCGGCCGGCGCCCCGACGTCGTCGTGACGGACGGGCGGCAGGCGTCCGACGAGGCGCTGACGTGCGGTGCCCACGTCGTCGCGCACGTGCCCCCCGACCACTGGGCGGAGGACGGGGTCGGGCCCGGCGGGGTGCCCGCCGCCCGGCGGGCCCCGGACGAGGACCCCCTCGAGCGGCTCACCGCCCTCGGGGTCGCTGCCGACGTCGTGCCGTGCGCCCTCACGAGCGAGGACCTCGCGGTGCTGCTCGCCCACCACCACGACGCGCGCACCATCGTCACCGCGGGCTCCCACGCCACCCTCGAGGAGCTGCTCGACCGGGGCCGCACCGGCGCCGCGAGCGCGTTCCTCGCGCGGCTGCGCGCCGGTGCCGCCGTCGTCGACGCGACCACCGCCGCCGACCTCCACCAACCACGGGTCTCGTGGGGGCTCGTCGTCCTCCTCGTCCTCGCCGGCGTCGCCGCCCTCGCCGCCGCGGTCGCCGCCACCCCGTGGGGGCAGGAGCAGCTGGGCGACGCCGCCACGTCCCTCACCGCCCTCCTGCCCCGGGCGCCGGGGGGCTGAGCGGTGGCGGACCTGCGCTACCACGTCGTGTCCCTGGCCGCGGTGCTCCTCGCCATGGCGGTCGGCGTGACGCTGGGAGCCGGTCCGCTCCGCGACCCGGTCGGTGCCGTCGCCTCCAGCGGCGTCCTCGAGCAGAGGCTCGAGCGCGCCGAGGCCGAGCGGGAGGGGGCACGGGCGGACGTGGCCGCGCTCGACACCGCCTCGGCCCGGCTGGCGGAGCACACGGCGACCGACGGCGTGGGCGTCCTCCACGAGGAGGCGGTCGCGCTCCTCGTGCTGCCGGGCACACCCGCCTCCCAGGTGGCGCGGGTCGCGCGGGCCCTCCAGGACGCCGGCGCCGCCGAGGTGCCCTCGGTGCGCCTCACCCGCGGCTGGGTCGCCGCGGACGGGACGGCGGACCGGGCCGCGCTCGCCGCGCGGGTCCAGCCACTACTCGTCGACCCCGACGACACCCGGCCCGGCGGTGACACGACGCTGCTCGCGGAGGGGCTCGCGGACGTCCTCACGGCGGCGGCGGCGGCCCCGGCGGGGACCGGGACGGACGCGCGCGTGGTCGCGGGGCTGCTCGCGACCTCCGGTCTCCTCGAGGGCGACGAGGCGCTCGAGCCCGCCGCGGCCGTCGCCGTCGTGGTCGTCGCCCCCGGACCCCCACCCCGTGGCTCCCGGGCCACCGGAGCGGCCGCCGACGACCCCGGCGCCTGGGTCGACGTCGTCCGGGGTCTCGCCGGGCGGCTGCCCGTGGTCGCGGTGGAGGACGCCGCACCGGTCGCGGCGAGCGGGCGTGCGGCCCGTCCCGGCGTGGTGGCGGCGGTGCGGGCGCAGCTCGGCGCCGCCGCCTCCGGGGCCGGGTGGGCTGCGCGCACCAGCACCGTCGACCACCTCGCGACCGACTCGGGGTCGTGGGCGACCGTGCTCGCGGTGGCCGCCTCCGCCGACGGCGGGCAGGGTGACTACGGTCTGCTCGACACCGCCGCGGACGGGCCGCTGCCCCACCCGGGCTGACGTCCCCAGGGTGCGCCACCGGTCCGCCGCCTGGAGGAGGACCGCACATGGACCGGCACGCGACAGGTGCCGACACGACCGACCCGACGCCCGACCGGGTGCCTGCCGAGGCCGACGTGCATCGTGTCGTCGTGGTCCTCTCGTCACCGACGAAGACCGTCCGCACCCACGTGCGCGGCCTCGTCGTCCGGCTGCTCGACGCCGGCGTCGACGTGCGGCTCGCCGCCCCGAGGGCCGTCCTCGCCTCCTTCGGGGACCTCGTCGACGTCACGGCACGCGGCACCGTCCTCGCCCTCGGCGAGGAGACCCGGCCGGCGCACGACCTCGTCGCCGCGACGACGCTGCGCCGGCTGCTGCGCGGGCACCGGACCGAGGTCGTCCACGCCCACGGCTTCCGGGCCGCCGCCGTCGCGGCGCTCGCGGTGCGGCTGCTCCCGCGCCGGCCCGGTCTCGTCACGACGTGGCACGCCCTGCCGTACCCCGAGACGGCGACCCGCCTCGTCGTGACGTGGGGCGAGCGGGTCGTCGCCCGCACGAGCGACGTCACGCTGTGCGCCAGCCGGGACCTGCTCGCGCGGGCGGTGGCGGTCGGGGCGCGACGGGCGCGGACGACCCCGGTCGCCCCGCCCGACGTGCCGGCACCGGCGGAACCCCGCCCCGTCCTGCGGGCGCGACTCGCGCGCGACCTCGGCATCCGGGCGGACGTGCCGTGGGTCCTCACGGTCGGGCGCATCGTCCCGGAGAAGAACCACGACATGCTGATGGCCGCGGCCGAGCGCTGGCGCGGGCTGCACCCGCAGCCGGAGGTCCTCGTCGTCGGGGTGGGGTCCGCGCCCGCCGTCCAGCGGCTGCGACGGCACATCCGCGACCGGGGCCTGCGGGTGCGGCTCCTCGGCGCACGGGACGACATCGCCGACCTGCTGCACGCCGCCGACGTGTTCGTCCTCACCTCGCGCTGGGAGGCGCCGGCGCTGTCCGTGCAGGAGGCGATGCGCGCCGGCCTGCCGGTCGTGGCGACCGCGGTGGGGGGCGTCCCGGACCTGCTCGCGGGCACCGGCGTGCTCGTGCCCCTCGACGACCGCGAGGCCTTCGCCGTCGAGGTCGCCCTCCTGCTCTCCGACCCCGAGCGCGCGGGGACGCTGGCGGCGGCGGCGCGTGCGCGCGCCCGCGACCTGCCGGGCGAGGCGGAGGTCGCCGCCGACGTGCTCGCCGCCTACGCGGAGGCCCGGCGGGCGCGAGGCGGCCGGCGGCACGCCGGTGGGTGAGCGACGTGGACGGGTTCGCGCGCGGCGTCCCCGCGGCTGTTAGCGTGGAGGTCCGTGGTGGAGCGCACGGTGACCCAGCAGGTGTTCGTCACAGGAGGCGTCGCCTCCTCCCTCGGGAAGGGCCTCACCGCCTCGAGCCTCGGCCGGCTCCTGCGGGCCCGTGGCCTGCGGGTCGTCATGCAGAAGCTCGACCCGTACCTCAACGTCGACCCCGGGACGATGAACCCGTTCCAGCACGGCGAGGTGTTCGTCACCGAGGACGGCGCCGAGACCGACCTCGACATCGGCCACTACGAGCGCTTCCTCGACACCGACCTCGACGCGACGTCGAACGTCACGACCGGGCAGGTGTACTCGACCGTCATCGCGAAGGAGCGGCGCGGGGAGTACCTCGGTGACACCGTGCAGGTCATCCCGCACATCACGGACGAGATCAAGGCGCGGATGCGGGCGAAGGCCGGGCCGGGCGTCGACGTCATCATCACCGAGGTCGGCGGCACCGTCGGCGACATCGAGTCGCTGCCGTTCCTCGAGGCCGCGCGGCAGGTCCGCCAGGACGTCGGGCGGGACAACGTGTTCTTCGTCCACGTCTCCCTCGTCCCGTTCATCGGCCCGTCGGGGGAGCAGAAGACGAAGCCCACCCAGCACTCCGTGGCGGCCCTGCGCAGCATCGGCATCCAGCCGGACGCCATCGTGTGCCGCGCCGACCGTGTCGTTCCCGACGGCGTCAAGCGGAAGATCGCGAACTCGTGCGACGTCGACGTCGAGGGGGTCGTCGCCGCCGTCGACGCGCCGTCGATCTACGACATCCCGAAGGTGCTCCACGCGGAGGGCCTCGACGCCTACGTCGTCCGCCGGCTCGGCCTGCCGTTCCGCGACGTCGACTGGACCCAGTGGGACGACCTGCTGCGCCGCGTCCACGACCCGGCGAACGACGTCGAGGTCGCCCTCGTCGGCAAGTACACCGACCTGCCGGACGCCTACCTGTCGGTGACGGAGGCGCTGCGGGCCGGCGGCTTCGCGAACGACGCCCGCGTGAGGTTGCGCTGGGTGCCCTCCGACGACTGCCGCTCGCCCGAGGGCGCCCAGCGCGCCCTGCACGGCGTCGACGCGGTGTGCGTGCCGGGCGGGTTCGGGGTCCGCGGTATCGAGGGCAAGCTCGGCGCCCTGCGCTGGGCGCGGGAGAACCGGGTCCCGACCCTCGGGCTGTGCCTGGGGCTGCAGAGCATGGTCATCGAGTACGCCCGCAGCGTCGTCGGCCTCGACGGCGCCAGCAGCTCGGAGTTCGACCCCGGCACGGCGCATCCCGTCATCGCGACGATGGCCGAGCAGGCCGACATCGTCGCGGGGGACGGCGACATGGGCGGCACGATGCGGCTCGGCTCCTACGAGGCGGCGCTCGCGACGGGTTCCGTCGTCGCCGGCGTGTACGGCGCGGCGACGTGCACCGAGCGCCACCGGCACCGCTACGAGGTCAACAACGCCTACCGGGAGCAGCTCGCCGAGGCGGGCCTGCGCTTCTCCGGGACCAGCCCCGACGGCCGTCTCGTCGAGTTCGTCGAGCTGCCCGCCGACGTCCACCCGTACTACGTCGGCACGCAGGCCCATCCCGAGTTCAAGTCCCGCCCGACCCGGGCGCACCCGCTGTTCGCGGGGCTCGTGGCCGCCGCGCTGCGCCGCCAGGCCGAGGAGCGGCTCGACCTCGAGCAGGTCCCGGCCGCGGCCGGCGTCCCGGCGGGGGCCTGAGGTGCCGGAGGACGTCTACCGCCCCCGTCCCGTCGTGCGCCGCGAGCGCCTGCACGACGGGATGAAGTGGGACGTCGTCCGCGACACCTTCACCTTCGACGACGCCGACGTCCGCCGCGAGTACCTCCTGCACCCCGGCGCGGTGTCGGTCCTCGCGATCGACGAGCAGGAGCGCGTGCTCCTGCTCTGCCAGTACCGCCACCCCGTCCGGCACGAGCTGTGGGAGCTGCCCGCGGGTCTCCTCGACGAGCCGGACGAGCCGCCGGTCGAGGCGGCGAGGCGGGAGCTGTGGGAGGAGGTCGACCTGCGCGCGGGCCGCTACGACGTCCTCGTCGACTTCTTCAACAGCCCCGGCGGCTCCGACGAGGCGCAGCGGGTGTTCCTCGCCCGCGACGTCGAGCTCGTGCCCGAGGGGGAGCGCTTCCACCGCACGGCGGAGGAGGCGGGGATCGTCACCGAGTGGTTCCCCCTCGACGACGTCGTCGCCGACGTGCTCGCCGGGCGGCTGCAGAACCCCGGTCTCGTCGTCGCCGTCCTCGCCGCCGACGCGGCCCGCCGCGCCGGCTGGCGGACGCTGCGCCCGGTCGACGCGCCGTGGCCCGCCCACCCGCGGTCGTGGCCGCAGCCCCGCACCGACGGGCCCGCCGACGGGCCCTCCGACGGGCCTCCCGGCGGCCCGGCGGACGCCGCCGGCTGAGCACCTAGACTCCCCGGAGCCCCGCACCCGTCCCGAGCAGGAGAGTCCCCGCGTGCTCCGCACCCACCCGGCCGGCGTCCTCGACGCCGCGCTGATCGACACCCCCGTCACCCTCGCCGGCTGGGTCGCCCGCCGGCGCGACCACGGCGGTGTCGCCTTCCTCGACCTGCGTGACGCCTCCGGTGTCGTCCAGGTCGTCGTCCGCGACGAGGTGCTCGAGGACTCCGGCGCCCACGACCTGCGCAACGAGTACTGCGTCCAGGTCGAGGGGGTCGTGCGGCGGCGACCCGAGGGCAACGAGAACCCGGCCCTGCCGACCGGCGAGGTCGAGGTCGACGTCCGCGCGCTCGAGGTCCTCAGCACCGCGGACCCCCTGCCGTTCCAGGTCGACGAGCACGTCGAGGTCGGCGAGGAGGCGCGGCTGCGCCACCGCTACCTCGACCTGCGCCGCCCCGCGCCGGCGGCCGCCATGCGCCTGCGTGCGAAGGTCAACCAGGCCGCCCGGCGGGTGCTCGACGAGCAGGGCTTCGTCGAGGTCGAGACGCCGACCCTCACCCGGTCCACGCCCGAGGGGGCCCGCGACTTCGTCGTGCCCGCCCGCCTGCAGCCCGGCTCGTTCTACGCGCTGCCGCAGAGCCCGCAGCTGTTCAAGCAGCTGCTCATGGTCGGCGGGCTCGAGCGGTACTACCAGATCGCCCGCTGCTACCGCGACGAGGACTTCCGCGCCGACCGGCAGCCGGAGTTCACCCAGCTCGACGTCGAGATGAGCTTCGTCGAGGAGGACGACGTCATCGCCGTCGCCGAGGACGTCCTCGCGTCGCTGTGGGCGCTCGTCGGGCACGAGCTGGTGACTCCCGTCCCGCGCATCACGTACGCGGAGGCGATGCGTCGCTACGGCACCGACAAGCCCGACCTGCGGTACGGGCTCGAGCTCGTCGACTGCACGGACTACTTCGCCGACACGCCTTTCCGGGTGTTCCAGCAGAAAGCGAGTGGCGGCTACGTCGGCGCGGTCGTCATGCCCGGCGGGGCCTCCCAGCCGCGCCGCACCCTCGACGGCTGGCAGGAGTGGGCGAAGCAGCGCGGCGCCAAGGGCCTCGCCTACGTCCTCGTCCAGGACGACGGGACCCTGGCCGGCCCCGTCGCGAAGAACCTCTCCGACGCCGAGCGCGACGGGCTCCTCGCCCACACCGGCGCCACCACCGGTGACTGCGTGTTCTTCGCCGCGGGCGTGCCGGGTGAGGCCCGGGCGCTGCTCGGGGCCGCCCGCGTCGAGATCGCCCGGCGCACCGGGCTCATCGAGGCCGCCGACGCCGCCGCCGGCGGCACGGCGTGGTCGTTCGTGTGGGTCGTCGACGCGCCCCTGTTCGAGCCCGCGGCCGCAGCGACCGCCGCCGGCGACGTCGCCGTCGGCGGTGGTGAGTGGACGGCCGTGCACCACGCCTTCACCTCCCCGAAGCCGGAGTGGCTCGACTCGTTCGACACCGACCCCGGCAACGCGCTCGCGTACGCCTACGACATCGTGTGCAACGGCAACGAGATCGGCGGCGGGTCGATCCGTATCCACCGCCGCGACGTCCAGGAGCGCGTCTTCGCGATGATGGGCATCGACGCGGCCCAGGCGCAGGAGAAGTTCGGTTTCCTCCTCGAGGCGTTCCGCTACGGCGCCCCGCCGCACGGTGGCATCGCGTTCGGCTGGGACCGGATCGTCATGCTGCTCGCGGGGGCGGACTCGCTGCGGGACGTCATCGCGTTCCCCAAGTCCGGTGGCGGCCAGGACCCGCTGACCGGTGCACCCGCACCCATCACCGCCCAGCAGCGCAAGGAGGCCGGGCTCGACGCGAAGCCGGCGCCGCCCGCCCCGGCCTGAGGCGACACCGGGCCCGCCGCGCACGTCAGGCGGGCGGGCCGCCGACGAAGTCGTGCGCGGGCCTGAAGCCGATCCGGGCGTACGTGCGTCGTGCGGCGTCGTTGCTCGCCCACAGCGCGAGGGTGACAGCGGGGGCGCGGCGCAGCAGGGAGCGGGTCATCGCCGCGGTGACCGCACCCGCGAGCCCCCGGCCCCGCACGGCGGGGCGCGTCGCGACGGCGGCGAGGTGCGGCACACCGGGGACGTGCTCCGTCACGGCGCCGCACGCCAGCAGCCTGCCGTCGTCCCCGCGGACGCCCGCCCAGCGCCGCGCCCACGGGTGGCCCGGCCGGACGAAGGCGTGCGGGCTCGCCTCGTCGAGCAGGCGGGCGACGTCGCTCCCGGGCGGGTCCCACGCCACCTGCTCCTCCCCGCGCACGGGCGGCAGCGGGCGCGTGGCGTGCTGCCACGCCCAGCCGAAGGTCCGGTCCGGGTCGAGGCCGAGCCCGCTCGCCCCGCCCGCGGCGACGGCGGCCGCGGCGGGCACCGTGAGGTCGGGCGCGGCGGTGGCGCGCCGCAGCGGTCCGGCGACCGCCGCGACCGCGTCCGGGTCCCCGGCGACGAGCAGCGCCCCGTCCTCCCAGTACGACATGGCGCCGACCCGCAGCGACCACCACGTGCCGCCGCCTGCGGTCCCGCAGCGCACCTCGCGGACCGCCGCCGGGTGCACGTGCCACCGCACGAACGCGTCGCCGCCCGACACCCGTACCGCGTCGACCCACGACCTGCCGACGACCCGACCCGGCGGGCCACCGCCCGCCCGGCTCACTCCGACACCCCGAACCGCTCGTGCAGCCGGCGCAGCGGACCCGGTGCCCACCAGTTCCACTCCCCGAGCAGCGTCATCGTCGCGGGGACGAGGAGGACCCGGACGAGGGTCGCGTCGATCGCGACGGCGACCGCCAGCGCGACGCCGGTCTGCTTGATGATGAGGAGCTCACCGGTGACGAAGCCGGCGAAGACGATGCAGATGATGAGCGCCGCGGACGTGATGATCCGCCCGCTGCGCTGCAGTCCGGCGGCGACGGCGGCGTCGTTGGCGAAGCCGGCGTCCCGCAGCTCCTTGATGCGGGCGAGGAGGAACACCTCGTAGTCCATCGCGAGCCCGAAGCCGAGCGCGAGCACGAGCGGCGGGATGAACACCTCGATGCCGCCGGTCGCGGTGAAGCCGAGGAGCTCGTCGCCGAACCCGTCCTGGAACACGAGGACGAGCACCCCGAAGCTCGCGCCGAGGGACAGCACGTTGAGCACGAGCGCCTTGGCCGGCACGAGCAGCGACCCGGTCATGAGGAACAGCAGGACGAACGTCGCGGTGACGACGACGGCGATCGCGAGCGGCGCCTGGTCGACGAGCGCGTCGGTGAAGTCGACGAGGTTGGCGGGCAGGCCCGTCACGTACGTCTCGCCCCCGTCGACGCCGACGGTCCGGACCGCCTCGACGGCGCCGCGGGCCTCACCGGACGCGACGTCGTCGACGTCGAGGACGACGGCCACTGCGGCGACCGCGTCGGCACTGCCGCTGCCCCCGGCGTCGAGCACCTCGGGCGGGCGGACCTCCGCGACCTCCGGCAGGTCCTCGAGCCCGGCGACGAGCTCGGCGAGCGCCGCCTCCTCGGTCGTCGTCGACACCACCGTGAGGTCGGGGGCACGCAGGGCGGGGAAGTCGGCGTCGAGGGTCTCGAACAGCACGCGCTGCTCCGCCCCCTCGGGCAGCAGCTCGACGCCCGAGGAGCGGAGCCGGATGTCGAGCGCCGGCACCGCGAGACCCGCCAGCAGCGCGACGACGCCGCCGACGACGACCCATGGGTGCGCCTGCGTCCACCCCGCCAGGCGCGAGAAGAACCCGACCGGCGGGGGGACGTCACCGAAGGCGCGGGTCAGCCGGCGCAGCCCCGGGACGCGCCGCAGCAGGCCCGGGCGCAGCAGCCGCGCCCCGCCGACGGCGAGCAGGCCGGGCACGAGGGTGAGGGCGACGAGCAGGGCGACCGCCACCACGCTGAGGCCCGCGGCGCCGACGGCGCGGAGGATGTCCGCCTCGAACAGCAGCAGCCCCGACAGCGACAGCGCGACGGTGATGCCGGAGAACATGACGGTCCGCCCCGCCGTCGACATCGTCCGGCGCAGGGCGTCGACCCGCTGCTCGCGCTCGCTGTGCCGGTGCCGCCGGCCGGGGACCTGCCGCTCCGCCGGCAGCTCGGCCACGGGCGTGCGGGCCTCCTCGCGGTACCGCGACACGATGAGGAGGCCGTAGTCGATCGACAGGCCGAGCCCGAGCACGGTGAGGACGCTGACGACGGAGGAGTCGACGTCGAGGGCGTAGGAGAACGCGAGCAGGCTCGCGAGGGCGCCGGCGATCGAGGCGACCGCCCCGACGATGGGGATGCCCGCGGCGAGGAAGCCGCCGAAGACGAACACCATGACCGCCAGCGACACCGGCAGCGCGACGAGCTCCCCGGTGCGGAGGTCCTCCTCCACCTGCTCGGTGACGGCCTCGACGAGCTGCTCGACGCCCCCGACCTCGCCCCTGGCGCCGGGGACCTCCGCGGTCGTGTCCGCGACGAGGGTCTCGAGCCGCTCGACGAGGGCCTCCGCGTCGGCCTCGCTCGCGGCGTCGGTGGGCGTGACGACGACCGCGAGGGACTCCCCGCCCGTCCCGACGAACGCCTGCCCGCGGGGGTCCTGCGGCCCGAAGACGTACGGGTCGACGACCGCGTCGACCCCGTCGAGGGCGAGGAGGTCCTCCCGCGCACCGCCGACGAGCTCGGCGACGGCCGGGTCGGCGGGGTCGACGCCCTCGAGCAGGGCCGTCACCGCGGGACCGGTGTCGGTGCGCTCGTCGAGCAGCCCCTGCGCGGTCCGGGAGTCCCCGGGCACCGTCGGCTCCCCGGAGGTGAGCCGGTCGAACAGCGACTCGTTGCCGAACGTCCCCGTCGCGAGCCCGAACCCGCCGACCGCGACGAGCAGCCACAGCAGCAGCGTCACCACGGGGTGGTGGCCGACGAGGCCGCCGAGACGTCCGAGCACGGCGATAGGTTGTCAGCAGTGACGACACCCCACGACGCGAGCCCGGACGGCGGGACCCCCCTCGCCGTCCGCATGCGCCCGGCGAGCGCCGACGAGCTCCTCGGCCAGCAGCACCTGCTCGCGCCCGGCTCGCCGCTGCGCCGACTCGTCGAGGCCGACCCGACGGCGGGCACCGCGCGGCGCGTCGGGCCGTCGTCGGTCGTGCTGTGGGGGCCGCCCGGGGTCGGGAAGACGACGATCGCGCACCTCGTCGCGGCCGCCCCCGGCCGGCGCTACCGGGAGCTGTCGGCGGTGACGGCCGGGGTGAAGGACGTCCGCGCCGTCATCGACGACGCCCGGCACGCCCGCGACGGCCTCGAGCAGACGCAGACCGTGCTGTTCCTCGACGAGATCCACCGCTTCAGCAAGGCGCAGCAGGACGCGCTGCTGCCCGCGGTGGAGAACCGGTGGGTCGTGCTCGTCGCCGCGACCACGGAGAACCCGTCGTTCTCCGTCGTGTCGCCGCTGCTGTCGCGCTCCCTCGTCCTCACGCTGCGCCCGCTCACCGACGCCGACGTCCGGTCGCTCATCGAGCGCGCCGTCAGCGACCCGCGCGGGCTCGGCGGGCACGTGCGGCTCGCCGCCGACGCCCTCGACCACGTCGTCCGCCTCGCCGGCGGGGACGCCCGCCGCGCCCTCACCGTCCTCGAGGCGGCGGCCGGCGCCGCGCTGGCCGGGAGCGCGTCGGAGGAGCCCGTCGAGGTGACGCTCGCCGACGCGGAGGCGGCGGTCGACGTCGCCGCCGTCCGCTACGACCGTGACGGCGACCAGCACTACGACGTCGCGAGCGCGCTCATCAAGAGCATCCGCGGCAGCGACGTCGACGCCGCACTCCACTACCTCGCCCGCATGCTCGAGGCGGGGGAGGACCCGCGGTTCGTCGCCCGCCGGATCGTGATCAGCGCGAGCGAGGACGTCGGCATGGCCGACCCCACCGCGCTGCAGACCGCGGTCGCCGCCGCGCAGTCCGTCGCGCTCATCGGCATGCCGGAGGCGCGGATCGTGCTCGCCCAGGCCGTCGTCCACCTCGCCACGGCGCCGAAGTCGAACGCCGCGTACCTCGGCGTCGACGCGGCGATCGGTGACGTCCGGGCCGGGCGGGGCGGGCCGGTGCCGGCGCACCTGCGCGACGCCCACTACGCGGGGGCGAAGGCGCACGGTCACGGCGTCGGCTACCGGTACGCCCACGACGAGCCGCACGGCGTCGCCCGCCAGCAGTACCTGCCCGACGACCTCGCCGACCGCGTGTACTACCGGCCCACCGACCGCGGGGTCGAGGGGCGGCTCGCGGAGCGCCTCGAGCGGCTGCGGGCCCTGCTGGGCCGAGGCGAGCACCCGGACAGCGGGTAGGGTCGCGCGCATGACTGTCGACCTGGGCGACGTGGCCGGGCTGATCGCGGCGATCGCGTTCCTCGCTCTCGTCATGTTCATCGCCGTGCCGCTCGTCAAGCTCGGGTCGGCGATCGACGAGGCCCGCATCACCGTGCGCAACCTGAGCAACGAGACGACACCGCTCATCTCCGAGGTGACGACGACGGTCGCGACGACGAACGAGCAGCTCGTGAAGGTCGACACCATCACGACGAACGTCGCCTCGACCACGACGAACGTCTCCGCCCTCACCGCCCTCTTCGCCGCCACCCTCGGCAGCCCGATCATCCGCGTCGCCGCGTTCACCTACGGGGTGCGGCAGGCGCTGTCGGGTGCCCGCAGCGGTCGCCGCGCCGGGCGGAGGATGCGATGAGCCGCCTGGTCTGGATCGGTCTGGGCGCGGTCGCCGGCGTCGTCGTCGTCCGCAAGGCGGGCGGCGCGCTGCGCCGCGCGACCCCGGAGTCCGTCGCCGACGCGAGCAGCCGCTTCGCCTCGACGCTCGGGCAGAACGCCGCCGCGGGCGTCGGCACGCAGGTGCGCCGCCTCGCCGACGCCGTCGCGGACTTCGCCGCCGCCGTGCGCGAGAACGCCGCCGAGCGCGAGGAGCTGCTGCGTGCCGCCCTCGGCGTCGACGTCGAGACCGGGGGGCTCGACGCAGACGAGGCCCGGCACCTCCTCGAGCACCCCACCGAGGAGCACCGGGCCCGACGCGCCGGCTGACCCCCGCGCCGCCCGCCGGGCCACGGGCCCGGCCCCCACCCGCACGCGCCCCGACCCCCGGGCGCCGAGACACCACGAGGACCCGCCGATCATGGAGACCGCCGAGATCCGCCGCCGCTGGCTGCAGTTCTTCGCCGACCGCGGCCACACCGTCGTCCCGAGCGCCTCGCTCATCTCCCCGGACCCGTCGCTGCTGTTCACCGTCGCCGGCATGGTCCCGTTCATCCCGTACCTCACCGGCAGGGAGGCCCCGCCGTACGCGCGCGCCACGAGCGTGCAGAAGTGCGTCCGGACCCTCGACATCGAGGAGGTCGGCCGCACGACCCGGCACGGGACGTTCTTCCAGATGAACGGCAACTTCTCCTTCGGCGACTACTTCAAGGAAGGCGCCATCGCCTTCGCGTGGGAGCTGCTCACCACCCCGCAGGACGCCGGCGGCTACGGCTTCGACCCCGACACCCTGTGGGCGACCGTCCACGAGGAGGACGACGAGGCGTTCCAGCTGTGGCAGGACGTCGCCGGTCTGCCCGTCGAGCGCATCCAGCGCCGCGGCCGCAAGGACAACTACTGGCACACCGGCCAGCCCGGTCCCGGCGGGCCGTGCTCGGAGATCTACGTCGACCGGGGTCCCGCGTACGGCCGGGAGGGCGGCCCGGTCGCCGACGAGGACCGCTACCTCGAGGTGTGGAACCTCGTCTTCATGCAGTACGAGCTCGCCGACGTCCGCTCCAAGGAGGAGTTCCGGATCGTCGGGGAGCTGCCGGCGAAGAACATCGACACCGGCATGGGCCTGGAGCGCGTCGCGCTGCTGCTCCAGGGCGTCGACAACCTCTACGAGATCGACGAGGTCCGGCCCGTCCTCGACCGCGCCGCGCAGCTGGCGGGCGTCTCCTACGGCGACGACGAGGAGTCCGACGTCCGCCTCCGCGTGGTCGCCGACCACGTCCGCAGCGCGCTCATGCTCATCGGCGACGGCGTCCGGCCCGGCAACGAGGGGGCCGGCTACGTGCTGCGCCGGCTCGTGCGCCGCGCCGTCCGCGCCATGCGCCTGCTCGGGGTGCAGACGCCCGTCCTGCCCGAGCTCCTGCCGGTGTCGGTGGAGCGGATGAGCCGCTCCTACCCCGAGCTGGCGGAGGACCTCGGCCGCATCTCGGCCGTCGCGTACGCCGAGGAGGAGGCGTTTCGGCGCACCCTCACCGCCGGCACGTCCATCTTCACCGCGGCCGCCGACACAGCCCGCGCCGCGGGCCGGCGCACGCTGTCCGGCGAGCAGGCGTTCCAGCTCCACGACACGTACGGCTTCCCCGTCGACCTCACCCTCGAGATGGCCGCGGAGCAGGGCCTCGAGGTCGACACCGAGGGCTTCCGCCGGCTCATGGCCGAGCAGCGGGACCGTGCCCGCGCCGACGCGCGCGCGAAGAAGACCGGCGGCGTCGACACCGCCGTGTACCGGGAGGTGTCGGACACCCTCGGCGCGGCCGTCGACTTCACCGGCTACACGACCACCGCCGACGAGGGCCGGGTCGTCGGCCTCCTCGTCGACGGCGTCGCCGTGCCGGCCGCCGCCGAGGGCCAGGACGTCGAGCTCGTCCTCGACCGCACGCCCTTCTACGCCGAGGGCGGCGGGCAGCTGCCGGACGGCGGGACCGTCCGGACCACGTCCGGTGCGCTCGTCGACGTCGTCGACGTCCAGACGCCGCTCACCGGGCTCGTCGTCCACCGCGGCACCGTCACCGCCGGGGAGGTGCTCCTCGGCGACACCGTCCGCGCCGAGGTCGACGTCGAGCGCCGGCGCGCCATCAGCCGCGCCCACACCGCCACCCACATGGTCCACAAGGCGATCCGGGAGGCGCTGGGGGAGACCGCGACGCAGGCGGGTTCGGAGAACGCGCCCGGCCGCTTCCGCTTCGACTTCTCCGCCTCGGGCCCGGTCCCCGGGAGCGTCCTGCGCGACGTCGAGCAGCGGGTCAACACCCTGCTCGCCGACGACCTCGAGGTGACCGCCGAGGTCATGAGCCAGGACGAGGCCCGCGCCGTCGGCGCCATGGCGCTGTTCGGCGAGAAGTACGGCGACCGCGTCCGGGTCGTGTCGGTGGGGGAGTGGGCGCGCGAGCTGTGCGGCGGCACCCACGTCGACCGCTCCGGCCAGCTCGGCGTCGTCACCCTGCTCGGCGAGTCCTCCATCGGCGCCGGGGTGCGCCGCGTCGAGGCGCTCGTCGGGGTCGACGCCTACGCCCACCTCGCCCGCGAGCACGTGCTCCTCGCGAGCGTGAGCGACGCCCTCAAGGTCCGTCCCGACGAGCTGCCGGACCGCGTCGAGGGCATCGTCACGCGCCTGCGGGAGGCGGAGAAGGAGCTCCAGCGGCTCCAGGCCGAGCGGGTGCTCGCCGCCGCGCCGCAGCTCGCGCAGGCCGCGGAGCTCGTCGGCGCGGTCCGGCTCGTCACCGGCGAGCTCGGGGAGGTCGGCGCCGACGACGTCCGCGGGCTCGTCCTCGACGTCCGGCAGCGTCTCGGTGACAGCGCCCCCGCCGTCGTCGCGCTCAGCGCCGTCGCGAAGGGCCGCCCCGTCGTCGTCGTCGCGACGAACGCGACCGCCCGGGAGACCGGCATCGCCGCCGGCGACCTCGTCCGGACCGCCGCCGGCGTCCTGGGCGGCGGGGGCGGCGGCAAGCCCGACCTCGCCCAGGGCGGCGGGAGCGACCCGGCGAAGGTCCCGGACGCGCTCGCGGCGGTGCGCGCGCAGGTCGCGGACGCCGCGGGCGCCGGGACGGGCGGGGCCTGACGGTGGCCGCCTGCCTGGCGGTCGACCCAGGGTCCGTGCGGATCGGGGTGGCCGTCAGCGACCCCCGCCGCACCATCGCCCTGCCGCTCGGCACCGTCCAGCGGGCGAAGGACGGCTCCGACCTGCGGGCCATCGCCGCGCTCGTCGCCGAGCGGGAGGCCGCGGACGTCGTCGTCGGGCTTCCCGTCGGGCTGTCCGGTCGTGAGGGGCCCGCCGCCGAGCAGGCGCGGGCGTTCGCGAGGCGCCTCGCCGACGCCCTCGCGCCCGTCCCCGTCCGGCTCGTCGACGAGCGGTTCACCACGACGTCCGCGCACCGGGCCCTGCACGAGGCGGGGCGGAAGGGCCGCACGCACCGTACGGTGGTCGACAGGACGGCGGCCGCCATCCTCCTGCAGCACGTCCTCGACGCCGAGGCGGCGGCAGGTGACCCCCCTGCGGCCGACCGACGTGCAGAGCCCGACCCCCTCACGGACGGGCCCGTCGACAGGAGCGAGCGATGACCGACCCCGGCCCCGGGGGGCAGGGCGACCTCGAGGAGCTGAGGCGCACCAGCCCGCGCCGCGCCGCGCGCCTCGAGGCGGAGGCACGACGGGCGGAGGCCGCGGCCGCGGGCCGGCCCGACGAGGGCCGGCCGTACGACCTCGAGGCCGACCTCGCCGCCCAGCACGAGGCGCGCGCCGAGGAGGCCCGCGAGCGGTGGGACGCTCTTCCGCCGCCCGAGCCGGAGTACCTCCCGGACGAGCCGTACGCGACCGAGCCGGTCCCGCCCGTCGAGCCCGCACCGGAGGACGTGCCGCCGCCGGTGTACGAGGCGGCGCCGGAGTACCTCGAGCGCGGACCCTACGAACCGGGGTACGACGACGGTTTCGGCGACCCGGTGAGCGCCGGCTACGTCGACACCGACGCGTTCGCCCCCGCCGCACCTCCCCGTCGCGGCCGCGCCGCCCTCCGGCTGCTCCTGCTCACCGGCGTCGTGGCGGTCGTCGTCGGCGCCGGCTGGTTCGCGTGGCAGACCGTGAGCGGCCTGCTCGGCGAGGCCCGCGACTTCGAGCTCTTCGCGAGCGCCCCGGACTACGAGGGCCCCGGGCAGGGCGAGGTCGAGGTCGTCGTCAACCCCGGCGACAACGGCCGCGCCATCGGCGAGACCCTCGTCGAGGCCGACGTCGTCGCGAGCGTCGAGGCGTTCGTCGGCGCCGCCAACGTCTCCCCGGACTTCACGAGCGTCCAGCCCGGCACCTACACGCTGCCGCAGCGCATCCCCGCCGCCGAGGCGGTCGACGCGCTCCTCGACCCCGCGAACCGCGTCGAGGACACCGTCGTGCTCGCCGAGGGCCTCCGCGTCCAGCAGATCCTCGACCGGCTCGCGGAGGAGACCGGCCTGCCACGGGAGGACTTCGAGGCCGCGCTCGACGCCGTCGAGCTGCCCGCCGCCGCGCCGCCGGCGGACGTCGCGCTCGTCCATCCCGCCGAGGGGTTCCTCTACCCCGACGGGTACCGCTTCCCCCCCGACGCCACCGCGCAGGAGATCCTCCAGCAGATGGTCGACCGCGGCCAGGAGGTGCTCGCCGACGTCGGCGTGCCGCCCGAGGAACAGCTGCGCGTCCTCACCGAGGCCAGCCTCATCCAGGGCGAGGCGCGCATCGACGAGGACTTCGGCCGCGTCGCGCAGGTCGTGGAGAACCGGATCGCGCAGGGCATCCCGCTCCAGCTCGACTCGACCGTCAACTACGCCACCCAGACCTTCGACATCCGCACGACCGACGAGCAGCGCGCCTCCGACAGCCCGTACAACACGTACCGGGTGCAGGGGCTGCCGCCCGCGCCGATCAAGAACCCCGGCCGGCAGGCCATCGAGGCGGCCCTCAACCCGACCCCGGGGCCGTGGGTGTACTTCGTCACCGTCGACCTCTGCACGGGCGAGACGGCGTTCGCCGAGACGCTGTCGGAGCACAACGCGAACGTCCGGCAGCTCAACGAGTTCCAGCGGGAGAACACGGTCGACGGCGAGCTCGTGTGCCCGTGAGGGCTGTAGCGGGGACGGACCCGTGAGGGCGGCGGTGTGCGGCCGTCCGGTCGCGCACTCCCTGTCGCCCGCGCTCCACCGTGCCGCGTACGCCTCCCTCGGGCTCGCCGACTGGACGTACGAGGCGATCGAGGTCGACGAGGCGACGCTGGCGGACGTCGTCGCCGCACGCGACGCCGACCCCAACTGGGCGGGCCTGTCGCTCACGATGCCGCTCAAGCAGGCCGTGCTCCCGCTGCTCGACTCGGTCGACGCGACCGTCGAGGCGACCGGCGCGTGCAACACCCTCGTCTGGGGCGCCGCCGGACCGTCCGGCCGCCGGGCCCGGCACGGTGCGAACACCGACGTCGCCGGCCTCGTCGCCGCCCTCACCGAGACCGGCCCGCCCGGCTGGTCACCCGCCGTCGCGCACGTCCTCGGCGGCGGCGCGACCGCCGCGTCCGCGGTCCTCGCGCTCCACCGGCTCGGCTGCGCGGCGCCCGTCGTTCACGTCCGCGACCCCGCTCGCGCCCGCCCCGTCCTCGACACCGCCGCCCGCTGCGGCAGCGCCGTCGAGCTGCAGCCGTGGCCCGACGCAGGGACGGCCCCGGCGCTCGCCGCCGCTGACGTCGTCGTGTCGACCGCGCCCGCCGGGGCCGCCGACGCGGTCGCCGCCGTCGTGCCCCGCTCGGTGACCGGCGTCCTCCTCGACGTCGTCTACGACCCGTGGCCGACCGCGCTCGCGCGGGCGTGGGCCGGCGCCGGCGGGGCGGTCGCCTCCGGCGCGCTCATGCTCCTGCACCAGGCGGTCGAGCAGGTCGCCCTCATGACGGGCCGGCGACCCGAGGATGCACCCATGCGGGTGGCGCTCGGGCAGCGGCTCGCGCACCTCACCCGCTGAGGTCAAGCGGCTCCGCCGGACGGCCGATCCCCGGGCATGACGTCTCGCTGCTGCGCCCGGGGGGCGGCACGCCGATGAAGCAGCTCACCGACATCCTCCTCGAGGAGAAGCTCGTCGACGCCGTCCAGCTCGACGAGGCCTGGCTGGAGCACGAGCGCGTCGGCAAGCCGCTCGGCCGGATCCTCGTCGACATGGGCCACATCACCGAGGCCCAGCTCGTCGCCGCGCTCGCGAGCCAGATCGGCCTCGACTTCGTCGACCTGTCCGAGGCGCCCGTCGACGCCACGGCCGTCGCGGCGCTCAGCCCCGCGATCTGCCGCCGGCACACCGTCCTGCCCATCGGGTACGACGACGGCGGTCGGCTCGTGCTCGCGATGGCCGACCCCGGCAACGTCTTCGCTCTCGACGACGTCCGGCAGATCACCGGGCGCGAGCCCCGCGCGGTCGTCGCGACCCGCGACGACCTCCTCGCGGCGATCGACCGTTACTGCCGGGCCGACGCCGACATGGACGACATCACGAACGCCATCGACGGGGAGGACGTCGACGACGAGCTCGCCCACGTCCGGCAGGTCGTCGAGGACGCCCCGATCGTCAAGTACGTCAACATGCTCATCACGCAGGCGATCCAGGACCGGGCGAGCGACATCCACGTGGAGCCGGGGGAGGACGCCCTGCGGATCCGCTGCCGCATCGACGGCGTCCTCCACGAGGTCATGCGCTCGCCGAAGCAGATCGCGAGCGGCGTCGTGTCCCGCCTCAAGATCATGAGCGACATCGACATCGCCGAGCGGCGGAAGCCGCAGGACGGCCGCCTGTCGATCAACGCGAACGGCCGCAAGATCGACCTGCGCGTCGCGACCCTGCCGACGGTGTGGGGCGAGAAGGTCGTCATGCGCATCCTCGACAACTCCAACACGCGGATGGCGCTCACCGACCTCGGCTTCAGCGACTCCAACGCCGAGCGCTTCAGGACCTCCTACGTCAAGCCGTACGGGATGATCCTCGTCACCGGGCCGACGGGGTCGGGCAAGTCGACGACGCTGTACGCGACGCTCAACGTCGTCTCCAAGCCGGAGATCAACGTCATCACGGTCGAGGACCCGGTCGAGTACCGCCTGCCCGGCATCAACCAGGTCCAGGTCAACCCCAAGGCGGGGCTCACGTTCGCCGCCGCGCTCCGCTCGATCCTCCGCTCGGACCCCGACGTCGTGCTCCTCGGCGAGATCCGCGACCACGAGACCGCGCAGATCTCGATCGAGGCGGCGCTCACCGGTCACCTCGTCCTGTCGACCCTCCACACCAACGACGCACCGAGCGCCGTCACGCGCCTGACGGAGATGGACGTCGAGCCGTTCCTCGTCGGCTCCGCGCTCGACGCCGTCCTCGCCCAGCGCCTCGCGCGCCGCCTCTGCGGCAAGTGCGCGGAGGAGTACGTTCCGGAGCGGGCGGACCTCGAGGCCGTCCGGTTCGGGCTCGACCCGGACGAGCCGACGCCGACGCTGCGCCGGCCCGTCGGCTGCCCCGCGTGCGCGAAGACCGGCTACAAGGGCCGTCTCGCGCTGCACGAGGTCATGCTCGTGAGCGAGGAGATCGAGCGGCTCACCGTCGCGCGGGCCTCCGCGACCGACATCGGGGCCGTCGCCCGGGAGCAGGGCATGCGGACGCTGCGCGAGGACGGCATGGCGAAGGTCCGTGCGGGGGTCACGACCATCGACGAAATCCTCCGGGTGGTCGCGTGAGCCCGCGCCTCAAGACCGTCCCCCGCCCGGCCGACACGTACGGGTGGCGCCAGCCGTGCGCTGCCGCCGCCTTCCGTACCGAGACCGTGCCGACCAGCCTCCGCAGGGGTGTGCAGTGAGCGACCAGGGCTACCAGCCGAGCAGCTTCGCCTTCGACGGCGCGAGCGCCCCCCGCGTGCCGGGCACGCCGGCGCCGTCCGCGGGCTACCAGGACGTCGGCGGGCTCCAGCCGCCGGCGGTGCCCCCCGCGGCGACGGCGGCGTGGACGCCGACCGTCATGCCGAGCACGCCCGCCCCGGCCGCGCCGCAGGGCTACACCGACTACGACTACTCGCAGTACTCCGACTACTCGGACTACTCCGAGGAGACGGGTGGCGGGGTCGACATCGACGGCGGCTTCGACGAGGTCGCCTCCCGCTTCGGCGGTCCGGACAGCCCCGACGGCGTCGAGGAGTCCGAGGCGCCGGAGACGACCCACCGCGAGTTCGAGCTCAACGAGGTCCTCATCGAGCTCCTCGAGCGCGGCGGCTCCGACCTCCACCTCACGACGGGCGCCTCGCCGGCGATGCGCGTGTCCGGCGAGCTCGTCCAGCTCGACGACTTCCCGAAGCTCACCCCGCTCGACACCCAGCGCGTGCTGTACGCCGTGCTCACGCAGAAGCAGCGGGAGAAGTTCGAGGAGAACCTCGAGCTCGACCTCGCGTACGCCGTGCCCGGCCACGCCCGCTTCCGCGTCAACATCTACCGGCAGCGCGAGGCGCTCGGCGCCGCGTTCCGCGTGATCCCCTACGAGATCAAGCCGCTCGAGCAGCTGGGCGTGCCGCCGGTCGTCAACAACTTCGCGGGCCTGCCCCGCGGCATGGTCCTGGTCACCGGTCCCACCGGCTCCGGCAAGTCGACGACGCTCGCCGCGGTCGTCGACCAGGCGAACCGGACGCGCAAGGACCACATCATGACGGTCGAGGACCCGATCGAGTTCCTCCACTCCCACAAGGGCTGCATCGTCAACCAGCGCGAGGTGGGGGAGGACACGAAGTCCTTCGCCAACGCGCTCAAGCACGTGCTGCGCCAGGACCCCGACATCATCCTCGTCGGCGAGATGCGCGACCTCGAGACCATCCACGTCGCCCTCACCGCGGCCGAGACCGGCCACCTCGTCTTCGGCACCCTCCACACCCAGGACGCCGCGCAGACCATCGACCGCGTCATCGACGTGTTCCCGCCGCACCAGCAGCAGCAGGTGCGCACCCAGCTCGCCGGCGCCATCCAGGGCGTCGTCTGCCAGACGCTGTGCAAGAAGGCGGACGGGCGCGGCCGCGTCGTCGCGACCGAGGTCATGGTGGCGACGCCCGCCATCCGCAACCTCATTCGCGAGGGCAAGACGCACCAGATCTACTCGGCCATGCAGGCCGGGGCCCAGCACGGCATGCACACCCTCGACCAGCACCTGGCCGAGCTCGTGCGGACCGGGCAGATCACGTGGGAGCACGGCCTCGAGAAGTGCCACCACGTCGAGGACTACCAGCGCCTGACCGGGCGCGCCTGAGACCGGGTTCGGGACGAGGAGAGCGGCGATGGCTGCAGCGACGAAGACGTACGAGTACTCGGTCCGCGACCGGGCCGGCAAGCTGACCTCGGGCAAGCTCGAGGCGGCCAACGAGGCGGTGCTCGTCAGCAAGCTCAAGCAGATGGGCTACGCGCCGGTCAGCGTGCGGGAGGCCGGCGGCGGCATGAACCGCGAGATCACGCTGCCGTTCGGCAACAGCGTGAAGCTCAAGGACCTGGCCGTGATGAACCGACAGTTCGCCACGATGATCAACTCGGGTCTGTCGCTGTTGCGGGCGCTCACCATCCTCGCGGAGCAGACGGAGAACAAGACGCTGGCCAAGACGCTCTCGGAGGTCCGCGCCGACGTCGAGACCGGGCAGTCGCTCTCCACGGCTCTCGCCAAGCATGTCAAGGTCTTCCCGCCGCTCATGGTCAACATGTGCCGGGCCGGAGAGGTTGGTGGCTTCCTCGACGCCGTGCTGCTCCAGATCGCGGAGAACTACGAGGCCGAGGTCAAGCTCCGCAACAAGGTCAAGTCCGCGATGACCTACCCGGTCGTGGTGTTCGTCATCGCCATCCTCGCCGTGGTCGGGATGCTCCTCTTCATCGTCCCGGTCTTCGTCACGATGTTCGACGGACTCGGGGGAGAGCTGCCCGCACCGACGAAGGTGCTCGTGTTCCTCGCGGCGGCGATGAAGATCGTCGCACCGGTGGGCGCCGTCGCCATCGTCGTCGGGACAGTTGTGTGGCAGCGCATCAAGCACCAGGAGCGGGTCCGCCTCGTCGTGGACCCCCTCATCCTCAAGATCCCGATCTTCGGTGGGCTCGCGCAGAAGATCGCGATCTCGCGCTTCAGCCGCAACCTCGGAACGATGATCAGCTCGGGTGTCCCGATCCTGCAGGCACTCGACATCGTCGCCGACACGACGGGCAACATCGTGCTCACGAAGGCGGTGCGCGAGGTCCAGGTCAGTGTGCGCCAGGGCGAGAGTCTCGCGGGACCCCTCGCGAACCACCCCGTGTTCCCCCCGATGGTCGTCCAGATGCTCGCCGTCGGCGAGGACACCGGGGCCATGGACCAGATGCTCCACAAGATCAGCGAGTTCTACGACCAGGAGGTCGAGGCGACGACGGAGGCGCTCACCAGCCTCATCGAGCCGCTGATGATCGCTGTTCTCGGGTCGATCATCGGGGCAATGATCGTGGCGCTGTACATGCCGATCTTCTCGGTCTTCGACCTCATCGAGTAGGAACGTCCTCCTGCCCACGACGCCCGTCCGGTTCGACGACCGGGCGGGCGTCGCCGTCCCAGTGGGCCGTTCGGGCGGCCCTGGTCGGAGGGCATCAAGGGACGCCCAGTTCTCACCGAACTCTTAGGTGTCCGGCCGACCAACCCGCGCCAGTGCGGGATGGACCGGTCAGCCCGACCGGCTCGCCCGAGCCCGGTCCGCACATCGCCAGCATCCGAAGGGACAGAGCAGAATGCTCGCTCGCATCCGCAAGTCGATGGAGGAGAAGGACCAGGGCTTCACCCTGATCGAGCTCCTCGTCGTGATGATCATCATCGGCATCCTCGCCGCGATCGCCATCCCGGTCTTCCTCAACCAGCGTCAGCGCGCGGTCGACTCCTCCATGAAGGCCGACGCTCGCACCGTCGCCAACGAGCTGGAAACGATCTTCGTCGACGCGCAGCGCTACGTCGCTGTCGGCACGGCCGCCAACCCCCTCACCCTCACCGACGGTGGTACGCCGGCCCGTACCACCAACGTCCAGCTCTCGACCGGCAACGTGGCGAACGTCGCCGTCAACGGCACCGGTGCCGCGTTCTGCGTCACCGTGACCCGTGCGACGGGTGCGCAGCCCGGCTCGCAGGCCGGCTGGGTCTACGTCAGCAGTGCGGGTGGCCTGCAGGCCGCCGGCACGACCGCCTGCCCCGCCGCCTACTGACCCGCGGCGACAGGGCCCCTGCCGATGTGCGGCAGGGGCCCTGAGTCGTTCTGGGCTGGCGCTAGGCCTTCAGGGTGAGCGTCGCGAGGGCGCGTACAGGTCCTGGTCACGATGTCGACAACTGTGACGTCATCCACAGAGCGGCGTGTGTCGCTCGACCACCCGCAGTCCTACCCGGAAGGGACAGAGCAGAATGCTCGCTCGCATCCGCAAGTCGATGGAGGAGAAGGACCAGGGCTTCACCCTGATCGAGCTCCTCGTCGTGATGATCATCATCGGCATCCTCGCCGCGATCGCCATCCCGGTCTTCCTCAACCAGCGTCAGCGCGCGGTCGACTCCTCCATGAAGGCCGACGCTCGCACCGTCGCCAACGAGCTGGAAACGATCTTCGTCGACGCGCAGCGCTACGTCGCTGTCGGCACGGCCGCCAACCCCCTCACCCTCACCGACGGTGGTACGCCGGCCCGTACCACCAACGTCCAGCTCTCGACCGGCAACGTGGCGAACGTCGCCGTCAACGGCACCGGTGCCGCGTTCTGCGTCACCGTGACCCGTGCGACGGGTGCGCAGCCCGGCTCGCAGGCCGGCTGGGTCTACGTCAGCAGCCGCGGCGGCCTCCAGGCGGCCGGCACGACCGCCTGCCCCGCCGCCTACTGACCGAAAGCCGCGACCGCGGCCACTGGTACCTGCAGGGCCCGCGCCAACCGGCGCGGGCCCTGTGTCCGTCTCACCCGACTGCAGCATCCAGACCTGACCCCGGCGAGTCGATGACCACGTCGGAACAGCCGTGGCCCACCGGCCGCGACCGACGAAGGGACCGACAGTGCGAGACCTGCTCGCCCGGGCGCAACGCGTCCGCCTGACACGTGACGGCGGCTTCACGCTCGTCGAGCTCATGGTGTCGATGGTCGTGATCGCCATCGTCGTGACCGCCCTGCTCACGCTCTACGTCGCGACGCTCACCTCGACCGTCGGCGCCAAGCAGCGCCAGTCGGCCTCGGCCATCGCCACACAGCAGCTCGAGCGCCTGCGGGCACTTCCTTACAACACGGTGCGGGCCGGCCTCCGTGCCGACGACCTCTCCGGTGACCCCTACATCTCGACTGGACGCCTGAGGATCAACGGGCTCGACGAGAGGATCGTCACGAGCACGACGCAGGCCCAGGCCCCGCTGTACCCCCACCGTCGCACGGTCATTCAGGACGGTCAGACCTACACCGTGTCCGTGTACGTGACGGAGGGTACGACGACCCTGCCGTCGTACCAGCTGACGAGCGTCGTGGAGTGGACGGTCGCCAACCGTGGGTCCCGCTCCATCGTGCAGCGGTCGACGACGTACTCCTCGCAGGGGTGCCTCTCCCTGTCGAACCGCCCGTTCTCAGGGCCGTGCCAGGCCGCGTACACCGCGACGGCCGGCATCACCAGCGGTCGGATCACGGTGACTAATGCCTCGGACTCGCAGCAGCTCATCCCCGGTACGAACGGCTCGCTCCTCGCCCTCGACCTGCCCGGCCTGTCCGCGAGCACAGCGATCGAGCAGACCGTCACCCTGTCGGCCGACAGTCGGACGTTCGGCGCATCGAGCCGGACGACGTCCGGGGACCAGTCGACGGGGGGAGTTGCCGCGGCCGCGTCCGCGGACACCGACCCCTCGAGCCCGACCAACACCTCGAGCAGCGGCACCACCCCGGCGCAGACCTCCTCGACGCTCAGCATCAGCGGGCTCGCGGGGCAGCTGGTCGCGAGGCCGAGCACGAGCGACAGCGGCACTGCCGCCGCCCAGGTCAGCGGGAACGCCACCGGCTGCGTGTGGTCCGACGCCGTGCCCGTGACAACCAGCCAGCCGTGCGCCGTCAGCAGCGTGCAGTCCGCGGGCGGAGACAGCACCATCAGGTACGACATCGCGACCCCGCTCACGATCCTCGGGGGGACGCAGCCCGCGACCCTCGCCCGGGTCAGCCCCGGGTCGACTGCGTCCCGGGCGGCGAGCGGCCGGCTCATCTCGTCGACCAACGGCATCTGTCCCGCCACTGCGGGTAACGGCTGCTCTGCGGCCGCGGCACGTCGCAACCTCGGGACCATCACCCTCGGAGGGTTGCCCGCTCGTAGCCGGTCCGAGGACACGTTCCCGGCGGGTTTCCCCGTAACGGGCGGGAGCGTGATGGAGCTGACCGGATTCTCCGAGACCGTTCTCGCGGAGTCGGGCGCCGGGGCGCGCGCGCCGTCCTACACGCGCGCCGGGACCCTCAGCTACTGGAACGGTACGGGCTTCACGTCGGTCAATCTCGCCTCGGTCACAGGGGCGGTGACCTACGACCCGCCTCCCGTCTCGGCCAGCTACCGCAACGGGGCCGGCGACCGCATCGATGTCGTCGCCGACGGCTTGCTGCGCATCGGTGCCCTCGACCAGTCCCAGGTGAACGTCCTGCCGTGCGACAAGACGACGGCCGCGGGCTCGTGCACGTCCCGATCGACCTCGGGGACGGCTCTGTCCGCACAGGTCGAGTACGTCGTGACGCAGACCGTCGCCGGGGTGTCGACCGAGCTGTCGCGGTTCGTCGTCATCGCCGACCTCGGCAGCGGCACCGCGACCACCTACTACCGAGGGGCTCCCGATGCCTGAGCGACTTCGTCCACGTCGGCTCCGCGGGGACGACGGCTTCACATTGGTCGAGATGATCACCGTGATGATCGTGTTCTCGGTGGTGCTCGGGCTGGTGTTCCCGGCCGTGGTTCTCGTCCAGCGGAAGGTGTCCGACCTGGACGCGACCGCGAGCTCCGTGGCCGAGGTGCGCATCGCCCTGCAGAACATGGACCGGCAGGCCCGGTCCGGGAACGTGCTGTACAGCCCCGCCGCCGAGACCACGACCGGGTGTACGGGGAACGCCGCCCAGAACGCCGGGACGTGCATGCGGATCTTCACGCAGGCCAATGGACTGCAGAAGTGCGTGCAGTGGCAGGTGATCCCCGACGCGGCCGGGTCGGCGACGTCGACCCTCCGGACCCGCAGCTGGGAGCAGGACTGGGTGACGTCCCCTGTGGGGGCTGTCTCCGGGTGGCAGGTCGTCGCCCGTGGCCTCGTCACCCCCGGCTCCGACGGCACGCCCCGGTACCCGTTCGTCCTCCAGGGCGCGGGAACCCCCTACCAGGCGCGCCTGCTCGACGTACGGCTCGAGGCGACCGACAAGCGGCGACGGGCCCCGACCGTCCTCACGTCGTCTCTGTCCGGTCGCAACACCAACTACGGCTACGACCCCGGCGTGTGCTCGCCGGTCCCGCCCGCGTGAGACCAGGAGTCCCGATGGCCCGCTTCGTCCAGTCACGCCGCTCCGCCCTGAGCGGCGACGACGGCGTCGCCCTCATCACGGCCGTGGCCGTGGCAGCGCTCGTCGCCGTCCTCGGCATCACGCTGCTCACCATCAGCCTCGCGGAGTCGCGCTCGTCCGGCCGTGAGCGCCAGAGGGCCGAGGCGGTGGCGTTCGCCGAGGGCCAGGTCGACATGACGCTCGCCCGGGTCCAGGCGGCCGCGCCGGCATCGCTCCCGTGCACGTCGACGGCGAGTTCGACGGTATCGCGACCCGACACGCTCACCGCGCAGACCACCGTCCGCTACTACGACCGCACCCGCCCGGCGGGGACGGAGGACGTCACGTCTCTCGTGTGCTCGGGGTCGGCGCCAGCCGTCACCGAGGCGCTCGTCTCGTCGACGACAACGTCGCAGGCGCTCGGCACCGCTCCGGGCGCGAGCCGCAAGGTCGAGACGCTCATCGCGCTGAAGCCCCGCGTCGACGGCCTCGACAAGGCGATCTTCGGCAACGCCGGCATCGCGCTCGCCAACAACGGCGAGGTCTTCGGCCGGACCGGTGTCCCCGACGCCGACATCTACACCAACGGCGATTTCGCGTGCAACAACAACCAGGACTACCACGGCTCCATCTACGCGCAGGGCTCCATCACCATGTCGAGCACGTGCACGGTCGATGTCGACGCGTGGGCGGGTACACGCTTCACGGCGAACAACACCGGGGTCACGGTCAAGGGCGACGTCCGGGTCGGCAACGGCGGCGCCGCGATGGACGCGCGCGGGGCGACGGTCGCCGGGACGGTGTCGGTGAGGACGACCATCACGGGGTCGCAGTGGCGCGGTGACAACTGCCCGGCCAAGTGCGTGGAGGGAGCGAACCCGGGGATGCCGCCGGCCATCCCCTTCCCGCAGATCCCGTGGAACCCCACTGTTCAGGCGGCGTGGGCGGCGGCCCCCCCGGCGGGCGGCGGATTCACCACCGTCGTCGACACCGCCGCGACGCGTGACTGCACGGTCAGCGGCGACGCCAACGGCCCCGGGCGCTGGATCATGGACAACGCCGCGTCGCTGACATCCCCCACCCTGCTGCGCACCCCGTGCCGGGTGGTCATCCAGCGAAACAACAACACGCTGGCGCTCGGCAACAACCTGGCCGTGTTCGCCGACGGTGGTGTGGCGCTCGCCAACTCGATCACGATCCGCTCGACCAGCTCGACCGTTCGCAACCTCTACTTCATCCAGCCGTACAACGCCGTCGCATCCCCGTGCACGACCGATGGCATCGTGCTGGACAACCGCGTCACTCTCGAGTCCACGGTCGACCTGCTCCTCTACAGCCCGTGCAACATCCGCAAGGCGAACAACGCCGACCACTTCGGGCAGGTCTACGCCGGCGGCAACGCCGTCATCGACAACCAGTTCACGATGTACTACAAGCCGCTTCCGGTCTGGGGCATCGCCAACCCGGTCGTCCGTGGGTACGACATCGACATCCTCTACAAGCGCGAGAACTTCTGATCGGCGCAGCCTGCACGGGGCGTCGTCACGGGTGCGGTAGGAACGTCACGTGACGGCCCTCGCATGGTTCCTCGTCGGGGCGCTCGGGCTCGTCGGACTCGCCATCGGTTCCTTCCTCAATGTCGTCGTCCACCGGGTGCCGGCGGGGCGGTCCGTCGTCCACCCGCCGAGCGCCTGCCCACGCTGCGGCAACCGGATCCGGCCGCGCGACAACGTCCCCGTGCTGGGGTGGCTGCTGCTGCGCGGACGCTGCCGTGACTGCGGCGAACCGATCAGCCCCCGCTACCCGCTCGTCGAGCTGGGGACCGGTGTCGCCTTCGCCCTCGTCACGTGGTTCGTCCTCGACGCACTGGCAGGGGAGCGATCGACGCTCGTGCTGCCCGCGCTGCTGTACCTCGCGGCCATCACCGTCGCGCTCGGGCTCATCGACCTCGACGTCCGCCGCTTGCCGGACGCCATCGTGCTGCCGAGCTACGTCGTGCTCGTCGTGCTCCTCGGTCTCGCGAGCATCGCCGAGGGCGACTGGTGGCCCTTCGTCCGCGCGCTCATCGGCGGCGCGAGCGGATTCGTCTTCTACTTCGCCCTCGCGATCGCCTACCCGGCAGGTATGGGCTTCGGTGACGTCAAGCTCGCCGGGGTGCTCGGCCTGGTGCTCGGCTGGTTCGGGTGGGGCGCGCTGCTCGTCGGCGTGTTCTCCGGCTTCCTGCTCGGGGCCATGGTGAGCGTGCTTTTCATCGGGCTCAGGCTGGCGACGCGGAAGTCGCTCATCCCGTTCGGGCCGTACATGCTCGCGGGCTGCTGGATCGGTGTGACCGTCGGCGGTCCGCTCTTCTCGGCCTACCTGCGTCTCGTCGGGTTGTCCTGACCTCCACGGTCGGACCCGCTAGTCCGCTCGGGTGACAGCACGGCCCGGCGCGGACCGCGAGCACCTTCGGCGTCAAGCCCGATCCCCTCGTGCCCGATCCCTGCTTGTGGGTGACCCCCGGTCGCCCCGCAGACCCGGACCACACGAAGGAGATCCACCGTGGCAGCACGAACCGCCATCGGTCTCGACATCGGGACCTCGGGCGTGCGCGCCGCCGAGCTGACGTTCGGCCGGCACGGGGTGAGGCTCGAGAAGTTCGGCCAGGTGGCCGTCCCGGCAGGCGCGGTGCGCGACGGCGAGGTCGTCGAGCCCGTGAGCGTCGCCGAGGCCATCAAGGAGCTGTGGGGCGCGACGCGCTTCTCCAGCAAGCAGGTCGTCCTCGGGGTCGCCAACCAGCGCGTCGTCGTCCGCAACGTCGAGCTGCCGTGGCTCCCGGTGGCAGAGCTCCGCAAGAGCCTCGGCCTCCAGGTGGCCGACCTGCTCCCGATGCCGGTCGAGCAGGCCGTCCTCGACTTCCACCCCGTCGAGGAGGTACGAGGCGACCGCGGGCGCATGATCCGCGGCATGCTCGTCGCCGCCTCCCGCGACGTCGTCCTCGCGAACGTCCGCTGCGCGGAGCGCGCGGGCCTCACGCCGACGAGCGTCGACCTCACGAGCTTCGCGGTCCTCCGTTCGCTCGGGTCCGGCGCCTTCGGCGACGGTGCGACGGAGGCACTCATCGACGTCGGCGCCCGCGTGACGAACATCGTCGTTCACACCGCCGGCGTCCCGACCTTCGTCCGCATCCTCCTCATGGGCGGGCAGGACATCACCGACGCCCTCGCCGAGCGCGTCGGCAGCTCGCTCGCGGAGGCCGAGGGCCTCAAGCACGTGGTCGGCATGGATCGTCAGGCCGGCCCGGAGTTCACCAACGCCTCCCGCGCCGTCGAGGCGACCGCGCAGTCGCTCGTCGACGAGATCCGCGGCTCCCTCGACTACTACTCCTCGACGACGCCGGGCGCCCCCGTCGAGCGCGTCGTCGTCTCCGGCGGCGGCTCGCTCCTGCGCGGGCTCACCGACCGGCTCGGCCAGGCGGTGCGTGTACCCGTCGAGGTCGGCGACCCCATGAAGGACATGTCGATCGGCAAGACCGGCCTCGACGACGACCAGCTCGCGCTCGTGCGCCCGCTCGCCGCCGTCCCGGTCGGCCTCGCGATGGGAGCAGCCCGATGAGCACCCAGCCCGGTGCGGTGACCGAGACGACGACAGTCGTCCCCCTCACCGCCGAGTTCCCCCTCGCGCGCGTCGACCTGCTGCCCCCCGAGGTGCTGGCCGACCGCCGCTTCAAGAAGACGAAGGGGTGGCTCGCCCTCGCCGTCGTGGGCTCGCTCGCCCTGTGCGGCGGGGCCTACGCGTGGGCGGCCGCCGACGCGAACGCCGCCGCCGAGGAACTTGCCGTCGAGCAGGCCCGGACGTCGGAGCTGACGTCGGAGGCCGCGCAGTACGCCGAGGTCCCGGCCATCATCGCGACCAAGGACCGTGCCGAGACGGCGCTCGAGACCGCCATGGCGTCCGACATCCAGTGGTACCGCTACCTCGCGCAGATGGCGTCCGTGACGCCGGAGGGCGTGTGGTTCACGAACGTGACCGCGACCGCGAATGCCGAGGGAGCCGGAGCGTCGGGGGCCACCGGGGACCCGCTCGCGCCCGTCGACAGCGTCGCGGACGTCGTGACCATCGGGAAGGCCCTCAGCTACGAGGACGTCGCGACGTGGATGGACCGGCTCGAGACGGTGACCGGCTACGACCACGTCCTGTTCTCCACGACGACGCTCAACGACGACACCGCCGACGAGCCGTACGTCGACTTCCAGGTCAGCACCAAGGTGCTGCCCGAGGCGTACTCCGACCGCTACGCACCGAAGGCCGAGTGACATGAAGCTGACCAGAACAGCAGGCTGGTCCCTCGGGACCGCGGGACTGTGCGTCGCACTGAGCGCCGCCAGCTGGTTCCTCCTCGTCGACCCCCAGCGCGCCGCCGCCGCGGAGTCCCGCGAGCTCACGGTCGCCGCGCAGCAGCAGAACGCCGACCTCGAGCTGCAGATCGAACAGCTCAAGGAGCAGTTCGCGAACCTGCCGCAGATGCAGGCCGAGCTGGCCGCGATCCGCGAGGCGCTCCCCGAGGAGCCCGCTCTGTCGCGCCTCATCCGCGACGTCGACGACCGAGGAGTCGACGCCGGCATCATCGTCGACTCCATCGTGTCGGGGGTCCCGGTCGCCGTCGTCGACACGGCCGCGCTGGCCGCGGCGCCCGCCGACCCGGCCGCCGCGGAGAGCGCGTCCGCAGAGCCGTCGGCGGCACCGTCGGAGCCGGCGAGCGAACCATCCGCCGCGCCCAGCGAGGGGACCGACCCGGCGTCCGACCCCGCCGCCCCTGCTCCGGCTGCGCTGCCCGCAGGGCCCGTCCTGGCCGCCGTCCCCGTCACGATCACCGCGACCGGTGACTTCTCCGACGCCGTCCTGTTCCTCAAGGGCCTCCAGGCCGACACCCCCCGCGCGCTGCTCGTCGACTCCCTCGGCGTCACCGTCGCGGAGGGTGAGGACCTCGACCCCGGGAGCGTCCAGGTCACCGTCACGGGCCGGGTGTTCGTCTTCTCCGACCCCACCGCCGTCGACGCCGCCACCGCCACCGGGCTCCCCAGCCCCACCCCGACCGTGATCGAGGAGACGCCATGAGCACGCAGCCGTTCGGGCAGCCGGGACCCATCGGCGGTCCGTCGACCCCGCCCCCGCCGCCCCCTCCGGTGGCGGACGAGGCACCCTCCGGCTCCCGGAAGACGGTCGTCATCGCCGTCGCCGCCGGCGTCGCGGCGCTGGGCGTGCTCGGCGCGGGCGCGGCCCTCGTCCTCACCGGTGCGGGTGGCGCGGACGGTGAGGCGAGTGGCGTGGTCCCGCCCGCGTCGGTCGCACCGGTCGAGCCCTCGGCCACTGCCACAGCTGCTCCCGCGAGCCCCCTGCCCACCGCCGTCATCAAGGGCCGGAACGTCTTCGTCCCGCTGGTCGAGGAAGGTGAGGCCGCTTCGGGCGCCGGCACGGAAGCGGCGACGGCTCCGCCCGCCACGAGCGGGTCGACCACAAGCACCGGTGCGCTCCCGGGCTCGACGACGGCCCCCACGAGCGCCCCGACCTCCGGCACAGGCTTCACGCCGCTGCCCGTCGTCGAGTACATCGAGGTCACCGTCACCGAGACGGTGAAGGGCGACCCCGTCCCGGGTCCGACCGCCACCGAGACGGTCACGGCTCCCGCCGTCGAGGTGCCGGTCCCCGGCGCGACGTTCGAGCGGCTGCGCGTCGTCGTCGAGGCGCGCGACGTCCTCGCCGACGACGGCGTCACCGTGATCGGCACCGAGTACCCGGCCGACTTCTACGTCGACAAGGTGCTCTACGAGGACGTCCTGCCCGAGGACCCCGCCTTCGGTGAGAAGGAGGAGTTCATCTACGTGTCCTACTCCCCGTCGGAGCAGAAGCTCCTCTTCTCCTACGGCTCGGCGCTGTTCTCGGTCGTCGTGCCCGTCACCACCCCCTGACCCACCCGCACCGCCAGACGCGCGGTGGTCGTCTCCCACGACGGCCACCGCGCTCGTGCGTCCGGGGGGTCTGACAGCATGGCCGCATGCGCTGGACCACCGCCGGGGAGAGCCACGGCCCCGCCCTCGTCGGCGTCGTGGAGGGCGTGCCCGCCGGGGTCGCCGTCACGAGCGACGACCTCGTCCGCGTCCTCGCCCGCCGCCGGCTCGGCTACGGCCGCGGCGCCCGGATGAAGTTCGAGCAGGACCGGGTCCGCGTGCTCGGCGGCGTCCGGCACGGCTGCACGATGGGCGGCCCGGTCGCGATCGAGGTCGAGAACACCGAGTGGCCGAAGTGGGAGACGGTGATGAGCGCCGACCCCGTGCCGGCCGACGAGCTCGCCGGTCTCGCGCGCAACGCCCCGCTCACCCGGCCGCGACCCGGCCACGCCGACCTCGTCGGCATGCAGAAGTACGGCTTCGACGACGCCCGTCCCGTCCTCGAGCGCGCGAGCGCCCGCGAGACCGCGGCCCGCGTCGCCCTCGGCGCCGTAGCCGCCGCCCTGCTCGAGCAGGCCGCCGGTGTCCGGCTCGTCAGCCACACCGTCGCCATCGGCCCGGTCGAGGTGCCCGAGGGTTCGCCGCTGCCCGGCCCGGACGACGTCGACGCCCTCGACGCCGACCCGGTCCGCTGTCACGACCCCGCGACGAGCGAGGCGATGGTCGCCGAGATCGACGCGTGCCGGCGCGACGGCGACACCCTCGGCGGGGTCGTCGAGGTCCTCGCGTACGGCCTCCCACCGGGCCTCGGCAGCCACGTCTCGGCGGACCGCCGCCTCGACGGCCGCCTCGCCGGTGCCCTCATGGGCATCCAGGCGATGAAGGGCGTCGAGATCGGCGACGGGTTCACCACGGCCCGCCGCCGCGGGTCCGCCGCCCACGACGAGATCGAGACCGGCGACGACGGGAGACTCCGGCGGCGCACCGGCCGCGCCGGCGGCACCGAGGGCGGCATGAGCACGGGCGACGTCCTGCGCGTGCGGGCCGCCATGAAGCCGATCAGCACCGTGCCCCGGGCACTCGACACCGTCGACGTCGCGACGGGGGAGAAGGCCGTCGCCATCAACCAGCGCTCCGACGTGTGCGCCGTCCCGGCCTCCGGTGTCGTCGCCGAGGCCGTGGTCGCACTCGTCCTCGCCGACGCGCTGCTGGAGAAGTTCGGCGGCGACTCCGTCACCGAGACCGCTCGCAACGTGCGCTCGTACCTCGCCGCGCTCGACGAGCGGGGGCTCGCGTGAGCCCCATCCCCGGCGTCGACGGTCCCCTCGTCGTCCTCGTCGGGCCCCCGGGCGCCGGCAAGAGCACGGTCGCCGCCGCGCTCGCCCGCCTCCTCGGCACCGAGGCCCGGGACACCGACAGCGACGTCGAGGCCCGCGCCGGGCGCACCGTCTCCGAGATCTTCCTCTACGACGGCGAGCCCGCCTTCCGCGACCTCGAGCGCGAGGCCGTCGCGACCGCGCTCGCCGAGCACACCGGCGTGCTCGCCCTCGGCGGTGGCGCGCCCGTCGACCCCGCCACGCGCGAGCTCCTGCAGCCGCAGCGCGTCGTGTTCCTCGACGTCGGCCTCGCGGCCGCCGCCCGGCGCATCGGCATGGATGCCCCGCGACCGCTCCTCCTCGACTCCCCGCGCGCGACGTGGACGCGGCTCATGGACGCCCGCCGACCCGTCTACACCGAGGTCGCCGACCTCGTCGTCACCACCACCGAGGTCGACGCCGACGCCGTGGCCGCCCAGGTCGTCGACCACTTCGACGACCTCCGCGCGCGAGCACGCGCGACCGCCGAGCAGGGGAGCAGCACGTGAGCACGACGGCGCACGACGCGCCCACCGTCGTCCGGGTCGACGGGCCCGAGCCGTACGACGTCGTCATCGGCCACCGGCTGCTCGACCGCCTGCCCGGCGTGCTCGGCGACGGCGTCCGCAAGGTGCTCGTCGTCCACCCGCGGGCGCTGCGCTCCACCGGCGACGCCGTCCGCGAGGACCTCGCTGCGAACGGCTACGAGGCCGTCACCGCCGAGGTGCCCGACGGGGAGGAGGCGAAGACCGCCCAGGTCGCCGCGTTCTGCTGGCAGGTGCTCGGGCAGGCCGCCTTCACCCGCACCGACGCCGTCGTCGGCGTGGGCGGTGGCGCCGTCACCGACCTCGCCGGCTTCGTCGCCGCCACGTGGCTGCGTGGCGTCCGCGTCGTCCACCTCCCGACGACGCTGCTCGGCATGGTCGACGCGGCCGTCGGCGGCAAGACCGGCATCAACACCGCCGAGGGAAAGAACCTCGTCGGCTCCTTCCACCCGCCGGCCGGCGTCCTCGCCGACCTGTCGGCGCTGCAGACCCTGCCCGAGTTCGACCTGCGGGCCGGCCTCGCCGAGGTCGTGAAGTGCGGCTTCATCGCCGACCCGGACATCCTCACCCTCTGCGAGCAGCAGCCCGACGAGGCCGTCCGCTGGGACAGCCCCGTCCTCGCCGAGCTCGTCGAGCGCGCCGTCACCGTCAAGGCCGCCGTCGTGGGGGAGGACCTCACCGAGGCCGGTCTGCGCGAGGTCCTCAACTACGGCCACACGTTCGGGCACGCCATCGAGCTCGTCGAGCGGTACACGTGGCGTCACGGCGCCGCCGTGAGCGTCGGCATGGTGTACGCCGCCGAGCTGGGCCGCCTCGCCGGGCACCTGCCGGAGCGGGTCGTCGACCGGCACCGGACGATCCTCACGCGCCTCGGCCTGCCCATCGTCTACCGGGGGGACCGGTGGTCGGCGCTTTACGACGCGATGCGGCGGGACAAGAAGAGCCGCGGCGCGACCCTCCGCTTCGTCGTCCTCGACGCGGCGGGGCGGCCCACCCGGCTCGAGGGTCCCGACCCCGCGCTGCTGCAGGCGGCGTACGTCGAGGTCAGCGACACGTGAGCACGACCGGCGTCCTCGTCCTCAACGGACCGAACCTCGGTCGGCTCGGCACCCGGGAGCCCGACGTCTACGGCCACGCGACCCACGACGACCTCGTCGCGCTCGTCGCCGCTGCCGCCGAGCGGCTCGGTCTCGACCCGGAGGTCCGGCAGAGCGACGACGAGGCCGACATCGTCCGCTGGCTCCACGAGGCCGTCGACACCCGACGGCACGTCGTGATCAACCCGGCCGCCTTCACGCACTACTCGTACGCCCTGCGGGACGCGGCCGCGCTCGTGAGCGGGGCGGGGCTCGTCCTCGTCGAGGTCCACATCAGCAACCCGCACGGACGCGAGGCGTTCCGCCGGCACAGCGTCGTCAGCCCTGTCGCGACCGGGGTAATCGCCGGTTTCGGTCTCGACGGCTACCGCCTGGCGCTCGACGCGGTCGCCCGACACGCCGCCTGACCAGCGGCATCATCCGTTCGGTTGACACCGGCATGACACCTTCGTACGCGCTGTAGTCGCCCGGGTTCCCTGCGTGACCCGGATGGGTCATGGTGGTCACGTGGCGATCACCCTCCCGGAGCGGCGGACCCCCTCCGGCGTCCGTCCGGGTGACCACCTCCCGCACCGGGGCCGTCGCGACGTGCCGCTCGCGGCGCCGACGGTCCTCGAGCTGCGACGGGCGGTGAGCGCCGACCGGCTCGTCGTCGCCCACCAGCCCATCGTGTCCCTCGACGACGGCGCGCTCCGCGGCAGCGAGACCCTCGTCCGCTGGCTGCACCCGCGGCTCGGTCTGCTGCTGCCCGACCGCTTCCTCCCGCTCGTCCGGCTCGCGGGCGTCTCCGCCGCGCTCGACCTCCTCGTGCTCCGGGCGGCGTGCCGCCGCCTCGCGGCGTCGCCCCTGCTGCCCCCGGCGAGCGTCAACGTGTCGCGAGCCGCGCTGCTGACCCCGGGCTTCGTCCCGGCGGTGCTCCACACCCTGCGCGACCACGGCCTCGACGGCTCCCGCGTCCAGCTGGAGCTGTCGGAGCAGCTGACCCTCGCCGACCTCGCGGCAGCGAGCGAGGAGCTGCGGGCGCTGCGGGTCGCGGAGGTCCGGGTCGTGCTCGACGACCTCGGTGCCGGGAACACGACGCTGCAGCACGTGCGGGCGCTGCGTCCGGCGTGGGTGAAGGTCGACCGCAGCCTCGTCGCCGGCGTCGACCGCACGCCGGGGCACCTCGACACCATCCGCCGGGTCGTCGACCTCGCCGGCTCCCTCGGCGCCGGGGTGACCGCCGAGGGCGTCGAGCGTCCCGAGGAGGTCTCCTCGCTCGTCGATGCCGGCTGCGAGCGCGGCCAGGGCTGGCTGTTCGGCCGCCCCGTCCTGCAGGTCGGCGAGCGCCTGGTGGCGCCGGCGGCGGACGGGAGCACCCGCGCCGCCGGATAGGATCGCGCACCATGGCGACGACGAACGACCTCAAGAACGGCATGGTCCTCAACATCGACGGCAACCTGTGGTCGGTGGTCGAGTTCCAGCACGTGAAGCCGGGGAAGGGCCCCGCCTTCGTCCGCACGAAGCTGAAGAACGTCCTGTCCGGCAAGGTCGTCGACAAGACGTTCAACGCGGGCATCAAGGTCGAGACCGCCACCGTCGACAAGCGCGACATGCAGTACCTGTACGCCGACGGCGACGACTTCGTCTTCATGGACAGCTCGACGTACGACCAGATGCACGTGGGCAAGGACGTCGTCGCCGACGCCTCCGACTTCATGCTGGAGAACCAGGACGTCATCGTCGCCGTCCACGAGGGCACGCCGCTCTACGTCGAGCTGCCCGCCTCCGTCGAGCTCGAGGTGACGTACACCGAGCCCGGCCTCCAGGGCGACCGCTCCACGGGCGGCACCAAGCCCGCCACCCTCGAGACCGGCCGCGAGATCCAGGTGCCCCTCTTCCTCGAGACGGGCACCAAGGTCAAGGTCGACACCCGGTCCGGGGACTACCTCGGGCGCGTCAGCTGAGCGCCCGGCACAAGGCGCGCAAGCGGGCCCTCGACGTCCTCTTCGAGGCCGAGCAGCGCCGCCTCGACCCGCTCCAGGTGCTCGCGCGGCGCATCGCCGCCGCCGAGCCGCCGATCCCCGAGTACGCCGTCACCCTCGTCGAGGGTGTCGTCGCGCACCGCGAGGGGATCGACGAGGCCCTGTCGACGTACGCCCAGGGCTGGACCCTCGACCGGATGCCCGCGGTCGACCGGACCATCCTGCGGCTCGGCACGTGGGAGCTCGTCCACAACGACGACGTCCCGGACGACGTCGTCATCAGCGAGGCCGTGACGCTCGCGACAGAGCTGTCGACGGACGAGTCGCCCCGCTTCGTCAACGGGCTGCTCGGCCGCCTGCGCGACCTCAAGGCGACGCTCGAGGTCTGACCTACTCGGGACGTCCGTCAGTCGAGGACGGCGCGACGGGCGTCGGCGTCGAGTACCTGCCACGTGATGAGCTGGTCGACGAGCGCCGCCGGGGGCAGGTCGTAGATCACCGCGAGCGAGCGGAGGTCGTCGGCGCGGATCGACAGGACCTTGCCGTTGTAGTCGCCGCGCTGGGACTGGATCGTCTGCGCGTACCGGGCGAGCGGGCCGGCCTTCTCGGCGGGCACGTTCATGAGCCGCTCGAGGTCGAGGACGAGCCGCGGCGGCGGCTCCGCCGAGCCGACGGGCGCGCCGTCGGGGAGGAGCGCCTGGACGGGGACGCCGTAGAAGTCGGCGAGCTCGGCGAGACGCTGGACGGTGACGGCCCGGTCGCCGCGCTCGTAGGAGCCGACGACGACCGCCTTCCAGCGGCCCTGCGACTTCTCCTCGACGCCGTGGAGGGACAGGCCCTGCTGGGTGCGGATGGCGCGGAGACGGGACCCCAGCGCTCGTGCGTAGTCGGTTGCCACGTCGGAAGGATCACGGAGAGTTACGCCAACGGTCAAGCGGATCGCCACGCAGAGTCACCATTCGGCGTAACGCAGCGTGCCCTCGACCGGCCGAGCACCGGTCACCGAGCGGCACCACCGACCCCTCCACCCCGCCCGGTACGCTCGCCCCGACCGACGTCCTTTAAGTCCCGTCCCGTGAGGCGGGGAAGGAGGTCCACGCGACCGTGCCGTCCGACCAGCGACCGTCCGACCAGCAGCCACCGCCCGAGGAGCCCGTGCTCGCCGCCCACGAGCGGACCGTCGTCAGCGCCGACGACGTCGACCGGGTCACCCAGCGGATCGCCCACGAGCTGCTCGAGCGCAACCGCCGCGCCGAGGACCTCGTCCTCCTCGGCATCCCCACGCGGGGGGTGCCGCTCGCCGAGCGCCTCGCCGACGCCGTCGCGGGTATCGAGGGGGTGCGGCCGCCGACCGGCACCCTCGACGTCACGATGTACCGGGACGACCTGCGTCGTCACCCCACGCGAGGACTGACCGCGACCGAGGTGCCGGTCGACGTCACCGACCGTGTCGTCGTCCTCGTCGACGACGTCCTGTTCTCCGGCCGCACGATCCGGGCGGCGCTCGACGCCGTCGCCGACCTCGGTCGGCCCCGGGCCGTCCGTCTCGTCGTGCTCGTCGACCGGGGGCACCGCGAGCTCCCCATCCGCGCCGACCACGTCGGGCGCAACCTGCCGACCGCCGCCGACGAGCGCGTCTCGGTGCGGCTGCGGGAGGTCGACGGCAGCGACGGCGTCGACATCGTCCGCCCGGTCGGCGGCGGCACGGGCGGCGCAGGGGGAGGCGCGGCGTGAGGCACCTGCTGTCGACCGCCGACCTCACCCGCGAGGAGGCCGTCGAGCTGCTCGACACCGCCGAGGCGATGGCCGCCACCCAGCAGCGGGAGATCAAGAAGCTGCCGACGCTGCGGGGGCGCACCGTCGTCAACCTCTTCTACGAGGACTCCACGCGCACCCGCATCTCGTTCGAGGCCGCCGCCAAGCGGCTGAGCGCCGACGTCATCAACTTCGCCGCCAAGGGCTCGAGCGTGTCGAAGGGCGAGAGCCTCAAGGACACCGCCGCCACGCTCCAGGCGATGGGAGCCGACGCCGTCGTCATCCGCCACCCCGCCAGCGGCGCCCCGCACCGGCTCGCCGCCGCCGGCTGGACGCGCGGGGCCGTCCTCAACGCCGGCGACGGCACCCACGAGCACCCCACCCAGGCGCTGCTCGACGCGTTCACGCTGCGCCGGCACCTGCGCGACGGCGCCGGGGACCTCGCCGGGGCGCGTGTCGCGATCGTCGGGGACGTCCTGCACTCCCGGGTGGCCCGCTCCAATGTCCACCTGCTCGACACCCTCGGTGCCCACGTCACCCTCGTCGCCCCGCCGACCCTCCTGCCGGTCGGGGTGGAGGCGTGGCCGTGCGCGACGTCGTTCGCCCTCGACGACGTCCTGCCCGACGTCGACGCCGTCATGATGCTGCGGGTCCAGGCGGAGCGGATGAACGCGGCGTTCTTCCCCAGCGAGCGGGAGTACTCCCGCCGCTACGGCCTCGACGCCCGTCGCCTGCGTGCGCTGCCGGGGCACGCGGTGGTGCTCCACCCCGGGCCGATGAACCGCGGGCTCGAGATCAGCGCCGACGCCGCCGACAGCACGCGCGCCGTCATCCTCGAGCAGGTGACGAACGGCGTCGCCGTCCGCATGGCCGCCCTGTACCTGCTGCTGACCGGGGGAGAGGAGGCCGCGTGAGCGCGACCTGGGTCATCACCGGCGCGACGCTGCCCGACGGGCGGCGCGCCGACCTCGTCCTCACCGGCGGCCGGGTCCGCGAGGTCGCCGGCGCCGGCCGGGCCGACGTGCCCCCGGGCGCCCGCACCGTCGACGCCGACGGCCTCGTCGCCCTGCCGGGGCTCGTCGACCTCCACACCCACCTGCGGGAGCCGGGACGGGAGGACGCCGAGACCGTCGAGACCGGCACCCGCGCCGCCGCCGCCGGCGGATGGACCGCCGTCCACGCCATGGCGAACACCGACCCGGTCGCCGACACCGCGGGGGTCGTCGAGCAGGTCCACCGCCTCGGCGTCACCGCCGGCTGGTGCGACGTGCGCCCCGTCGGGGCCGTGACCGTCGGGCTGCGCGGCGAGCGCCTCGCCGAGCTCGGCGCCATGGCGACCTCGGCCGCCCGGGTCCGGGTCTTCAGCGACGACGGGCACTGCGTCGCCGACCCGCTCCTCATGCGCCGGGCCCTGGAGTACGTCCGCGCCTTCGACGGCGTCGTCGCCCAGCACGCGCAGGACCCGCGCCTCACCGAGGGCGCACAGATGAACGAGGGCGAGGTGAGCGCCGTCCTCGGCCTCGCCGGCTGGCCGAGCGTGGCGGAGGAGGCGGTCATCGCCCGCGACGTCCTCCTCGCAGCCCACGTCGGCTCCCGCGTCCACGTGTGCCACGTGTCGACCGCCGGCAGCGTCGAGATCGTCCGGCTCGCCAAGGCCCGGGGCCTGCCCGTCACCGCCGAGGTCACGCCGCACCACCTCGTCCTCACCGACGACCTCGTCCGTTCCTACGACCCCGTCTACAAGGTGAACCCGCCGCTGCGCACGCCCGCCGACGTCGAGGCGCTGCGCGCCGCCGTCGCCGACGGGACCATCGACGTCATCGCGACCGACCACGCGCCTCACCCGACGGAGGCGAAGGACTGCGAGTGGGCGGCCGCGGCGATGGGCATGACGGGCCTCGAGACGGCCCTCGGGGTCGTCCAGGAGGCGCTCGTCGACACCGGGCTGCTCGACTGGGCCGGTGTCGCCGAGCGGATGTCCGCGGCGCCGGCCCGCATCGGCCGCCTCGACGACCCCGCGCTCGGCCTCCATGCCCACGGCCGGGGGCTCGTCGAGGGCGCCCCGGCCCACGTGACGCTCCACGACCCGACGGCCCGCTGGACGGTCGACCCGGCCGCGCAGCACACGCAGGGCCGCAACACGCCGTTCCGGGGCCGGGAGCTGCCCGGCCGGGTGGTCGCGACGTTCCTGCGCGGTGCCCCGACGCTGCTCGACGGCGCCCTCGTCGACCCGGGGGAGCGCGCGTGAGCCAGGCGCAGGCGGCGACGCTGTTCCTCCTCGTCGTGCCCGTGCTCTTCGGGCTCATGTACCTCGGCTGGCGCGGGCGGGCCCGGCGTCAGAGCGACGTCGCCGCCCCCGCCACCGCCCCAGCCGGCGTGCCGGCCGGCGCCCCGCTCCCGGAGCCGCTCCTCGACCCGGTGGAGGGCGTCTACGTGTCCACCGTGCGGGCGGGCGACTGGCTCGACCGCGTCGTCGTGCACGGTCTCGGGGTGCGTTCCCCCGCCGTCCTCCACGCCGGCCGGGACGGCGTGTGGTTCGAGCGGCGCGGCGCCCCCGGCGTCTTCGTGCCCGCCGCGGCCGTCGAGTCCGTCCGCCTGGAGTCCGGCATGGCCGGCAAGTACACGGTCGGGGAGGAGCTGCTCGTGCTCCGCTGGCGCAGCGGTGACGCGCACCTCGACACCGGCTTCCGCCCGCAGCGCTGGTCCGAGGCGTCCCGGTACGCCGCCGCGCTCCAGCCCCTCGTCACCGGAGGAGACCAGTGACCACAGGAACCACAGGGTCCACAGGGACCCGGCAGCACGCCGTCCTCGTCCTCGAGGACGGCCGCACCTTCCGCGGGGAGCCGTTCGGCGCGCTCGGCCAGACCGTCGGGGAGGCCGTCTTCGCCACCGGGATGACCGGCTACCAGGAGACCCTCACCGACCCGAGCTACCACCGGCAGGTCGTCGTCATGACCGCCCCCCACATCGGCAACACGGGCGTCAACGACGAGGACGACGAGTCCCGCCGCATCTGGGTCGCCGGGTACGTCGTCCGCGACCCCTCCCCGGCGCCGAGCAGCTGGCGGGCCACCCGCAGCCTCCAGGCCGAGCTCGAGGCGCAGGGCGTCGTCGGCATCGCCGGGGTCGACACCCGCGCCGTGGTCCGGCACCTGCGCGAGCGCGGCGTCATGCGCGCCGGGGTGTTCTCGGGTACCGCCGCCGACCGGCCCGTCGAGGAGCTCCTCGGCCTCGTCACCGAGAGCCCGGCGATGGCGGGCGCCGACCTCGCGGCGGAGGTGACGACGACCGAGCCGTACGTCGTCCCGGCGCAGGGTGCTCGCCGGCTGACGGTCGCCGCGCTCGACCTCGGCATCAAGGCGATGACGCCGCGACGGATGGCCGAGCGCGGCATCGAGGTCCACGTGCTGCCCGCAACGGCCGACCTCGACGACGTCCTCGCCGTGCGACCGGACGGCGTGTTCTTCTCCAACGGCCCGGGCGACCCCGCGGCGACGCGCGGCCCCGTCGAGCTGCTCCAGCAGGTCCTCGAGCGGGACCTGCCGTTCTTCGGGATCTGCTTCGGCAACCAGCTGCTCGGGCGCGCGCTCGGGCTCGGCACGTACAAGCTCGGCTACGGTCACCGCGGCATCAACCAGCCGGTGATGGACCGGCGCACCGGCCGCGTCGAGGTCACGGCCCACAACCACGGCTTCGCCGTCGACGCCCCGCTCGACGGGCCTGTCGACAGCCCGGCCGGTCTCGGCCGGGTCGAGGTGAGCCACGTCGGGCTCAACGACCAGGTCGTCGAGGGCCTCAACCTGCTCGACCGGCGCGCCTTCAGCGTGCAGTACCACCCGGAGGCCGCGGCCGGCCCGCACGACGCCGGCTACCTCTTCGACCGCTTCGTCGACCTCATGAGCACCGACCGCACGAGCGAGAAGGAGGCGGGGGCCTGATGCCGCGCCGCACCGACATCGACAGCGTCCTCGTCGTCGGCTCCGGGCCGATCGTCATCGGCCAGGCCGCGGAGTTCGACTACTCCGGCACCCAGGCGTGCCGCGTGCTGCGCGCCGAGGGCCTGCGGGTCGTCCTCGTCAACAGCAACCCGGCGACGATCATGACCGACCCGGGGTTCGCCGACGCGACGTACGTCGAGCCCATCACGCCGGACGTCCTCGAGAAGATCATCGCGAAGGAGCGGCCGGACGCCCTCCTGCCGACCCTCGGCGGCCAGACCGCCCTCAACGCCGCCATCACCCTCGCGGAGTCCGGCGTCCTCGACCGCTACGGCGTCGAGCTCATCGGCGCGGACATCCCCGCCATCCGAAAGGCCGAGGACCGCGAGGCGTTCAAGGAGGTCGTCGCCGCCGCGGGTGCGGAGAGCGCCCGCAGCCGTGTCGTGCGGACGCTGGAGGAGGCGCTCGCGTGCGCCGAGGAGTTCTCCTACCCCGTCGTCCTGCGTCCGTCGTTCACGATGGGCGGGCTCGGCTCCGGCTTCGCCCACGACGAGCCCACCCTCCGTCGGATGATCACCGCCGGGCTCGCGGCGAGCCCCACCCACGAGGTCCTCGTCGAGGAGTCGATCAAGGGGTGGAAGGAGTACGAGCTCGAGCTCATGCGCGACCACCACGACAACGTCGTGGTCGTGTGCTCCATCGAGAACCTCGACCCGATGGGCGTCCACACCGGCGACTCCATCACCGTCGCGCCCGCGCTCACCCTCACCGACCGCGAGTACCAGCGCCTGCGCGACATCGCGCTCGCGATCATCCGCGGGGTCGGCGTCGACACCGGCGGCTGCAACATCCAGTTCGCCGTCAACCCCGTCGACGGCCGCATCGTCGTCATCGAGATGAACCCGCGCGTGTCCCGCTCGAGCGCGCTCGCGTCGAAGGCGACGGGCTTCCCGATCGCGAAGATCGCGGCGCGGCTCGCCATCGGCTACACCCTCGACGAGATCCCCAACGACATCACGGGGTCGACCCCGGCGAGCTTCGAGCCGACGCTCGACTACGTCGTCGTGAAGATCCCCCGGTTCGCCTTCGAGAAGTTCCCCAACGCCGACCGGTCCCTCACCACGACGATGAAGTCGGTCGGGGAGGCGATGGCCATCGGTCGCAGCTTCTCCGAGGCCCTCCTCAAGGCGATGCGCTCCCTCGAGCGGCGCGGGGCGACCTTCGACCTCGCCGCCGAGCCGGTGCCCGCCGACGAGCTGCCATCGCTCGTCGCCCGGACCGCGGAACCCACCGAGGACCGTCTCGTCCTCGTCGGCCGCGCGATCGCCAGCGGGGCGTCTGTCGCCGACCTCCACGCCGCCTCCGGCATCGACCCGTGGTTCCTCGAGCAGCTCGTCGGGGTCCACCGCCTCGCCCGGGAGGTCGCCGAGGCGCCCGCCCTCGACGAGGCCCTCCTGCGCCGCGCCAAGCGGACCGGGTTCTCCGACGCGCAGCTCGCCGACCTCCGCGGCCTCGACGAGGCCGTCGTCCGGGGCCTGCGGCACGCCCTCGGCGTGCGACCGGTCTACAAGACGGTCGACACGTGCGCGGCCGAGTTCGCCGCCCTCACGCCGTACCACTACTCCTCCTACGACGAGGAGGACGAGGTCGTGCCGTCGGAGCGCCGCAAGGTCGTCATCCTCGGCTCCGGGCCGAACCGGATCGGGCAGGGCATCGAGTTCGACTACTCGTGCGTCCACGCCGCCTTCGCCCTCCGCGAAGCCGGCCTCGAGACGATCATGGTGAACTGCAACCCGGAGACGGTGTCGACGGACTACGACACCTCCGACCGGCTCTACTTCGAGCCGCTGACGGTCGAGGACGTCCTCGAGGTCGTCCACGCCGAGTCCCGCTCCGGGGAGCTGCTCGGGGTCGTCGTCCAGCTCGGCGGGCAGACCCCGCTCGGCCTCGCCGAGGACCTCGCCGCGGCCGGGGTGCCGATCCTCGGCACGAGCCCTGAGGCGATCCGGCTCGCGGAGGACCGCAGCGCCTTCGGGCACGTCCTCGCCGCCGCGGGCCTGCCCGCCCCCGTGTGGGACACGGCCGCGAGCTTCGCCGAGGCGCGCGACGTCGCCGCCCGCATCGGCTACCCCGTGCTGGTACGGCCGAGCTTCGTCCTCGGTGGGCGGGGCATGGAGGTCGTCGACGACGCCGAGGCCCTCGACGGCTACGTCGCACGGGCGGGGGAGACCGGCGTCCGGGTCGGCCCGCAGCACCCGCTGCTCGTCGACCGGTTCCTCGAGACGGCCGTCGAGATCGACGTCGACGCGCTGTGCGACGGCGAGGAGGTGTTCCTCGGCGGCGTCATGGAGCACATCGAGGAGGCGGGCGTGCACTCCGGGGACTCCGCGTGCGTCCTGCCGCCGGTCACCCTCGGCCACGCCGTCGTCGAGCAGGTCCGCCGGGCCACCGAGGCCATCGCCCGCGGCGTGGGCGTCCGGGGCCTGCTCAACGTCCAGTACGCGCTCGTCGGGGACACCGTCCTCGTCCTCGAGGCGAACCCGCGCGCGAGCCGCACCGTCCCCTTCGTGTCCAAGGCGACCGACGTCCCGCTCGCGAAGGCCGCGGCGCGCGTCATGACGGGCGCGACGATCGCCGAGCTGCGGGCGGAGGGGCTTCTGCCCGCCGTCGGCGACGGCGCGAGCCACCCGCCGGCGTCGGTGTCCGTGAAGGAGGCCGTCCTGCCGTTCAAGCGGTTCCGGACCACGACCGGCGCGGTCGTCGACTCCGTCCTCGGGCCCGAGATGCGCTCGACGGGGGAGGTCATGGGCGTCGACGTCGACTTCCCCCGCGCGTTCGCGAAGTCCCAGGCCGCCGCGTACGGCGGGCTGCCGGCACGCGGCCGGGTGTTCGTGTCCGTCGCCGACCGGGACAAGCGGGCGATGCTGTTCCCGCTGAGCCGCCTCAGCGCGCTCGGCTTCGAGCTGCTCGCGACCGCCGGCACCGCCGAGACCCTCCGCCGCAACGGCATCGCGTCCACGGTGGTCCGCAAGCACAGCCAGGGACCGGGCCCGGACGGCGAGCCGACGATCACCCAGCTCATCCTCGACGGGGGCGTCGCGATGGTCGTCAACACGCCGTCGGGTCGGGCGGCCCGTGCCGACGGTTACGACATCCGCGCGGCCGCAGTGACGGTAGACGCGCCGATCATCACGACGGTCCAGCAGCTCGCGGCGGCCGTCCAGGGGATCGAGGCGCTGACCGACGGGGGGTTCGACGTCGCGAGCCTCCAGGAGCACGCCGCGGCGATCTCGCTCGAGCGCAGCGGCCGGGCGTAGCGGGTGCTGTACCGGCTGCTGTTCCGCACGGTCCTCGTCCGCCTCGACGCCGAGCGGGCGCACGTCCTCGGTGTCGCGCTCGTCGGGCTGCTCGGGCGGCTGCTGCTCGCCGTGCCCGGGGGGATCGCCCTCGCGCGGCGGGTCACGGCTCCGGGTCGGCGCGTGCCCGTGCGCGCCCTCGGGCTCGACCTGCCCGGCCCGCTGGGGGTCGCCGCGGGGCTGGACAAGGACGCCCGCGCGGTCGCGGGGCTCGCCGCCCTCGGCTTCGACGTCGTCGAGGTCGGCACCGTGACGGCCCACTCCCAGCCCGGCAACCCCCGGCCCCGGCTGTTCCGGCTGCCGCGGGACCGGGCCGTCCTCAACCGCATGGGCTTCAACAACTCCGGCGCCGACGCCGTCCGTGCCCGCCTCGAGCGGCTGCGGGCGCACCGGGGCGCCGACGGACTCGTGGTGGGCGTCAACATCGGGCGCACGAAGGCCGTGGCGGACGACGCGGTCGTCGCCGACTACACGCGCAGCGCCCACGTGCTCGGGCCCGTGGCGGACTACCTCGTCGTCAACGTGTCCTCGCCCAACACCCCCGGCCTGCGGGACCTGCAGGCCGTCGACACGCTGCGGCCGCTGCTCCTCGCCGTCCGGGAGGCCGCCGACGCCGCCGCGGGCCGCCACGTCCCCCTCCTCGTGAAGATCGCGCCCGACCTCGCCGACGCCGACGTCCTCGCCGTCGCCGACCTCGCCCTCGAGCTCGGGCTCGACGGGATCGTCGCGACGAACACGACGATCGCCCGGGACGGGCTCGGGACGCCTGCCGCGGACGTCGCGGCGCTCGGCGCCGGCGGGGTGTCGGGACCACCGGTCGCGTCGCGTGCCACGGAGGTGCTGCGGCTCCTCGCGGAGCGGTGCGCCGGCCGGCTCACCCTCGTCGGCGCCGGCGGGGTGACGACCGCCGGGGACGTCGCCGACCGGCTCGCCGCCGGCGCCAGCCTCGTCCAGGCGTACACCGCGTTCGTCTACGAGGGGCCCGGATGGCCGCGCCGCGTCCACCGCGACCTCGCCCGGCAGGAGAGCGCATGAGGGCCTTCGGTGACCGGCTGCAGGCGGCGCTGCGCGCCCGTGGCCCCCTGTGCGTCGGGCTCGACCCGGCGCCGGCGACGCTCGCGCGGTGGGGGCTGGCTGACGACGTCGACGGGCTGCGCCGCTTCGGCGACACGGTCCTCGACGCCGTCGCCGGCCGGGTCGCGCTGCTCAAGCCGCAGGTCGCCTTCTACGAGCGGTTCGGCTCCCGCGGGCTCGCCGCCCTCGAGGACGTCCTCGCCCGCTGCCGCACCGAGGGGCAGCTCGTGCTCGCCGACGCCAAGCGCGGCGACATCGGCTCGACGGCCGCCGGGTACGCCGCCGCGTGGTGCGACGACGCGTCCCCCCTCGCAGCCGACGCCGTCACCCTGTCGCCCTACCTCGGCTACGGCGCCCTCGCGCCCGCCGTCGAGACCGCCGCTGCGAGCGGGCGGGGCGTGTTCGTCCTGTGCCTCACGTCCAACCCCGAGGGCGCGGGCGTCCAGCTCGCGGGGCCGACGCCGGACGGCGCGCCGAGCGTCGCCGCGCACGTCGCGGCCGCGGCCGCCGCCGACAACGCGCGCCGGCTCGGCGACGCGGTGGGACCGGGGTCCGTCGGGCCCGTCGGGCTCGTCGTCGGCGCCACCGTCGGGCACCACCTGCGGGACGCGGGCGTCGACCTCGCGGCGGTCCGGGGGCACCTGCTCGTGCCGGGGCTGGGGGCCCAGGGCGCCACCCCGGACGACGTCGCCCGCCACTACGGCGACCTCGCCGACCGCGTCGTCCCGACCGCGAGCCGGGAGGTCCTCCACGCCGGACCCGACGCCGTCGCCGTCCGCGAGGCGGCCGAGCGGCTGGCGGCGGCGTGCGCGGCGGCGCTCGGGCGACCGGGGCGCTGAGCCCCCAGCCGCTCACAGCGCGCGTTCAGCCGGTTGCACCACGCTGCACCACGCCGGACCCGGCGTTGGACCCGCGCCGACGCCATGAGTACGTTCAGCCTGCGGCCCTTCCCCGCCGCACGACCGACGACCGACATGACAGAGGTGTCCCGTGCCCCTTCCCACTCTCACCCCGGAGCAGCGCGCTGCGGCGCTCGAGAAGGCCGCTGCCGCCCGCCGGGAGCGGGCCGAGGTGAAGAACCGCCTCAAGAACTCCTCCGCCTCCCTCGCCGAGGTGATCAAGGAGGGTGAGACGAACGACGTCATCGGCAAGATGAAGGTCGCTGCCCTCCTCGAGGCCCTGCCCGGCACGGGCAAGGTCCGCGCCAAGGCGATCATGGAGGAGATCGGCATCAGCGAGACCCGGCGCGTGCGCGGGCTCGGTGCCAACCAGACCGCCGCCCTCATCGAGCGCTTCGGCGGCAAGTGACACCAGGCGTCGCGGGTCCGCGGGTCACCGTGCTCGCGGGCCCGACCGCCGTCGGGAAGGGCACCGTCTCCGCCGACGTCCGGCGCCGCTACCCCGAGGTCGCGATCTCGGTGTCGGCGACCACCCGCCCGCCCCGCCCCGGCGAGGTCGAGGGCGTCCACTACCACTTCGTCTCCGACGAGGCCTTCGACGCCATGGTCGAGGGCGGGGAGCTCCTGGAGTGGGCCCTCGTCCACGGCCGGCGCCGCTACGGCACGCCCCGCAGCGCCGTCGATGCGGCCGTCGCCACCGGGCGGCCGGTCCTGCTGGAGATCGACATCCAGGGCGCGCGGCAGGTCCGGCGCACGTACCCGCAGGCCCGGTTCGTGTTCCTCGCCCCGCCCAGCTGGGAGGAGCTCGTCCGCCGCCTCGTCGGACGCGGGACCGAGTCGGCGGAGGAGCAGGACAGGCGGCTCGCCACCGCCCGCGTCGAGCTCGAGGCGGAACCGGAGTTCGACACCACCATCGTCAACCACGAGGTCCGGCAGGCCGCCGACGACCTCGTATCATTGATGGGTCTGCCCGTCCGCGACTAGCCCCGCTGGTCCCGCGCGACGCGCCACCCCACAGTCTGGAGACACCGTGCCGAGCACGCCCCCCGCCCCCGAGGGCATCACCAACCCCCCGATCGACGACCTCCTCACGGCGGTCGACTCGAAGTACTCCCTCGTCATCTACGCGGCCAAGCGCGCCCGCCAGATCAACGCGTACTACTCCCAGCTCGGGGAGGGCCTGCTCGAGTACGTCGGCCCGCTCGTGGAGACCCACGTCCAGGAGAAGCCGCTGTCGGTCGCCCTGCGCGAGATCGACGCCGGCCTCCTCACCATCGAGGCCAACCAGCCCGCCGAGGACTGATCCCGCTGCGCGTCGTCCTCGGCGTCGGCGGCGGCATCGCCGCCTACAAGGTGGCGCACCTGCTGCGACTGCTCCGCGCCGACGGGCACGACGTCACCGTCGTCCCCACCGAGGCGGCGCTGCGCTTCGTGGGCGAGCCCACGTGGTCGGCGCTGTCCGGTCATCCGGTCGCCAGCGACGTGTGGACCGACGCGCACGACGTCCCCCACGTCGCGATCGGACGCCACGCGGACCTCGTCGTCGTCGCCCCCGCGACCGCCGACCTGCTCGCGAAGGCGGCGCACGGTCTCGCCGACGACCTCCTGACGAACGTCCTCCTCACCGCGACCTGCCCCGTCGTGCTCGCCCCGGCGATGCACACGGAGATGTGGGAGCACGCCGCGACCCGCGCGAACGTCGCCACCCTGCGCGAGCGCGGCGTCACCGTGGTGGAGCCGGCCGTCGGGCGCCTCACCGGGGCCGACGCCGGGCCCGGCCGCCTGCCGGAGCCCGAGGACCTGCTCGCCGAGGCCCGTGCTGCGCTGGCGGCGGCCGCCGAGACCGTGCGACCGCGCGACCTGGTCGGGCGCCATGTCGTCGTCACCGCCGGCGGCACCCGCGAGCCGCTCGACCCCGTGCGCTTCCTCGGCAACGCCTCCTCGGGCCGCCAGGGCGTCGCCGTGGCCGAGGCCGCACGCGACCGCGGCGCGAGCGTCCACCTGCTCGCCGCGCACGTCGAGGTCCCTCTGCCGGACGGGGTCCGCACGACCCGGGTCGGCAGCGCCGCCGAGCTCCACGCCGCGGTGCGCGACGCGATCCGCGACGCCGACGTCCTCGTCATGGCGGCCGCGGTGGCGGACTTCCGGCCCGCCGAGGTCGCCACCGACAAGATCAAGAAGCGGGGCGCCGACGACGTCCCGACGCTGCGGCTGGTCCGGACCGTCGACGTCCTCGCCGACGTCAGCGCGCACCGGCCCCACCCGGGTCTCGTCGTCGTCGGGTTCGCCGCCGAGACCGGCGACGCCACGGGCGACGTCCGCCACCACGCCGAGGCGAAGCTCGCCGCGAAGGGCTGCGACCTGCTCGTCGTCAACGACGTGTCCGGGGGCGGGGTCTTCGGCCGCCCCGACAACGACGTCGTCGTCCTCGCGCCCACGACCGGGCCCGGACCCGGTGCGCGGGTCGTCGCGTCCTCCGGCCCGGCGGGCAAGCGCGCCGTCGCCGAGACGGTCCTCGACGCCACCGTCGCCGCCCTCACCGACCGGCTGGCCGGCGGGCGCGCGGACGATGTGTCCGCCCCCTCCGTCTAGGCTCACGCCCGGACGACCCCACCGCGCCACCCCGGCGCCCCGACCTTCCGCCTACCCGGGGAGACCATGAGCCTGCGCCTGTTCACCAGCGAGTCCGTGACCGAGGGCCACCCGGACAAGATCTGCGACCAGATCAGCGACGGGATCCTCGACGCGATCATCGCCGACGACCCGCACGCCCGGGTCGCCGTCGAGACGCTCGTGACGACCGGGCTCGTCCACGTCGCCGGTGAGGTGACGACCACGGCGTACGTCGAGATCCCGCGGATCGTGCGCGACACGATCCTCCGGATCGGGTACGACTCCTCGGTCAAGGGCTTCGACGGGCAGTCGTGCGGGGTGTCGGTGTCGATCGGCGCCCAGTCCCCGGACATCGCCCAGGGCGTCGACACCGCCTTCGAGACCCGCACGGGCGGCGCGGGGGATCCCCTCGACGCGCAGGGCGCCGGCGACCAGGGCCTCATGTTCGGCTACGCGTGCGACGACACCCCCGAGCTCATGCCGCTGCCCATCGCGCTCGCGCACCGGCTTTCCCAGCGGCTGTCGGAGGTGCGGAAGACCGGCGAGCTGCCGTACCTGCGCCCGGACGGCAAGACGCAGGTGACGGTCGCCTACGACGGCACCACCCCCGTCGGCATCGACACCGTCGTCGTGTCGAGCCAGCACGCCGCGGACATCTCGCTGGAGAACATGCTGACCCCCGACATCGACACCCACGTGGTGACACCCGTCCTGTCCGAGGCGGGGCTGGAGCTGTCGGGCATGCGGCTGCTCGTCAACCCGACCGGGCGCTTCGAGATCGGTGGTCCCATGGGCGACGCCGGCCTCACCGGTCGCAAGATCATCGTCGACACGTACGGCGGCATGTCCCGCCACGGCGGCGGCGCGTTCAGCGGCAAGGACCCCTCGAAGGTCGACCGCTCCGCCGCCTACGCCACGCGGTGGGTCGCGAAGAACGTCGTCGCCGCGGGGCTCGCCCGCCGCTGCGAGGTGCAGGTCGCCTACGCCATCGGCAAGGCGGCACCCGTCGGGCTCTACGTCGAGGGCTTCGGTACCGAGACCGTGCCGCTCGAGCGCCTGACGGCGGCGGTCCGGGAGGTCTTCGACCTGCGCCCGGCGGCGATCATCCGCGACCTCGACCTGCTGAAGCCCGTGTACCAGCAGGTGGCCGCGTACGGGCACTTCGGGCGCGACCTGCCCGGCGTCACGTGGGAGCGCACCGACCGCGTCGACGCGCTCCGCGAGGCCGCGGGCGCCTGAGCGAACGTCCTGGCGGGCGTCTGAGCGGGCGGGGCGGCCGACGCGGCGGGGTGGCCGGCGCGCCGGGGGGAGCCGACGACACGGCCACCCAGGACGCGCTGTTCGGGCCCGCGCCGCGTCGTCGGGGGCGCCGCGGGCGCCCTGGCAGCGACGGGGGCACCGAGCCCGCCGACCCCGTCGACGCGGAGCCCGCCGAGGGTCCCGTCGCCCACGTGGCGGTCGACGTCCCGCACCACCACCTCGACCACCCCTTCACCTACGCGGTCCCCGCCGGCCTCGCGGACACGCTGACGACCGGCTCCCGCGTCGTCGTGGCGTTCGCCGGGCGGTCGCACGACGGCTGGGTGCTCGCCACCGGCACCGGCCCCCTCGACGGGCTCCGCCCCGTCCGGCGGGTGGTGGGCGACCTCGCACCCCTGACGCCCGAGGTCGCCGGCCTCGCGCGCGCCGTCGCCGACGACCTCGCGGGGACGCTGCCGGACGTCCTCCGCTCCGCGGTCCCGCCGCGGCACGCGACCGCCGAGCGCGCCGTCCTCGACGCCCCGGCCGACGCGCCGGGCGACGCAGCGCCCGTGGCCGCGCCCGTGGTCGCGCCCGTCGCGGTCGAGGAGGCGACGCCGTGGGCCGCCCTGGTCGGGGGCGAGGCGTTCCTCCACCGCCTGCGGGCCGGCGAGGGGCCGCGGGCGGCCGTCCGTCCCACCCTCACGACCGACCCCGCGCGGCTCGTCGCCGACGCCGTCGCGGCCGCCCGCGCGGGCGGCCGGGGCAGCGTCGTCGTCGCACCCGACGTCGCCGCCGTCGAGGCCGTCCTCGCCGGGGCCGGGCTCGCCGAGGACCCGCGCTGCGTCGCGCTGCACCACGACCTCGGCCCCGCCGCCCGCTGGCGGGCCTTCGTGACCGCGCGGACCGGACGCGCCGACGTGGTCGTCGGCACCCGCTCGGCCGTCTTCGCCCCCGTCGAGCCGCTCGGTCTCGTCGTGGTCCTCGACGAGGGCGACGACGGGCACGTCGAACCCCACGCGCCCGGGTGGGACAGCGCCCGCGCCGGCCTGCTGCGCGCCGAGCGGGCGGGGGCCGCCCTCGCGCTCGTGTCCGTCGGACGCAGCACCCGCGTGCAGCAGTGGGTCGCGCAGGGCCGGGTGAGGTCGCTCGCCCCGGCCCGCGCCGCGCGCCGCTCGGGTGCCCCGCGCGTGGTCGTGCCGGACCCTGCGGACCCGCTCGAGGCGGCCGCGCGGCTCCCGCGCACGGTGCTGCGGGCGGTGCGTGACGCCCTCGCCTCCGGGCCCGTGCTCGTCCAGGTGCCGCGGGGCGGCTGGGCGTCGGCGCTGCGGTGCGCGCGGTGCCGGCACGCCGCCCGCTGCCGCCGGTGCGCCGGCCCGCTCGCGGTTCCCGACGCGGCCACCGCCCCCACCTGCGGCTGGTGCACCCTCGCCCACCCGGACTGGACGTGCCCGCACTGCCACGGGACGCGGCTGCGCGCGGGTGCCGTCGGCGTCGGACGCTCCGCCGACGAGCTGGGGCGTGGCTTCCCCGGCGTCCCCGTCCACGTGAGCCGGTCCGGCGAGCGACGGCACGGCGCGCCCGCCCACCCGTCTCTCGTCGTCGCGACGCCCGGGGCCGAGCCCCGTGCGCAGGACGGCTACGCGGCCGCGGTCGTCCTCGACGGGGACCTCGCCCTGGCCCGGCAGGGCCTCGACGTCGAGGAGGAGACCCTGCGCCGCTGGTGCGCGGTCGGCGGGCTCGTGCGGCCCGCACCGGACGGCGGGCTGCTCGTCGTCGTCGCCGACCCCGCGCACCGTGTCGTGCAGGCGCTCGTCCAGGACGCGCCCGAGCTGCTCGCCGACCGGCTGCTCGCCGAGCGGCGCGAGGCCGGCCTGCCGCCGGCCAGGACCCTCGCCCGCATCCTCGGCCAGGAGAGCGACCTCGCGGCCGCCGCGGCGTCGCTGCGCGGTGAGGACACGCTCGCGGTCCTCACCGGCGGCCCGGCCGTGCCGCCGGTGCGGGTGCTGGGACCGGCGCCCGTGGGCGGGGCGTGGCAGGTGCTCGTCACCGGCGCGCACGCCGATGTCGTCGCCGCCGTCCGCGCGCTGCTGTCGGCGCGGTCCGCGACGAAGGCACCGGGCCGCCTCGTCGTCCGCGTCGACCCGCCCGACCTCGCGTGAGCCGCCGCGGCGTGCCTCGCCGACCGGTCCGGACAGCCGCCGGCCCCACCTAGACTGGTCGTCATGGCGATCCAGGACATCCGGCTCTTCGGCGACCCCGTCCTGCGCACCCCCGCCGCGCCCGTCACGACGTTCGACAAGGAGCTGCGGCAGCTCGTCAAGGACCTCGAGGACACGATGCTCGACGCGCCCGGCGCCGGGCTCGCCGCACCGCAGATCGGGGTCGGGCTGCGCGTCTTCACGTGGCACGTCGACGGTGAGCTCGGCCACCTCGTCAACCCCGACCTCGACCTGTCCGAGGAGTGCCAGGACGGCGAGGAGGGGTGCCTGTCGTTCCCCGGCATCTACGCCGACACCCGACGCGCCATGAACGTCGTCGCGAGGGGCTGGAACATGCACGGCGACCCCGTGAGCATCGAGGGGTCGATGCTGCTCGCCCGCGCCATCCAGCACGAGACCGACCACCTCGACGGGATCCTCTTCATCGACCGGCTCGACCGGGAGCAGAAGAAGCTCGCCATGCGGATGATCCGTGAGGCGGAGTGGGCCGGCGAGCAGGCGCCGACGGTCAGGGTGAGCCCCCACGCCACCTTCGGCGCGGCGCGCTGAGTGCGGGTCGTCCTCGCCGGCACCCCCGAGGTCGCCGTCCCGTCCCTGCGGGCGCTGCTCGCCTCCGACCACGACGTCGTCGGTGTCGTCACGCGACCCGACGCGCGGGCCGGCCGGGGACGGCGCTCCCGCCCGAGCCCGGTCCGGGCGCTCGCCGAGGAGCACGGCCTGCCGGTCCTCGCCCCCGACTCGCCGCGCGAGCCCGCGTTCCTCGACGACCTCGCCGCGCTGCGTCCGGCGTGCGTGCCGGTCGTCGCCTACGGCGCGCTCGTGCCGCCCGCGGCCCTCGCGGTGCCCGAGCACGGCTGGGTCAACCTCCACTTCTCCCTGCTGCCCGCGTGGCGCGGCGCCGCGCCCGTGCAGCACGCCGTCCTCGCCGGCGACGACGTCTCCGGGGCCACGGTCTTCCGGCTCGACGAGGGCATGGACACCGGTCCCGTCCTCGCCACCATGACCGAGACGATCCGGCCCGACGACACCTCCGGGGCCCTCCTCGAGCGCCTCTCGACGGCCGGTGCGCACCTGCTGGTCCAGGTCCTCGACGGGCTGGCCGCCGGGGCGCTCACCGCGCTCCCGCAGGACGACGCCGGCGCCTCGCGGGCGCCCAGGCTCGCCGTCGACGACGCCCGCGTCCGGTGGGGCGACCCCGCCGTGGCCGTCGACCGGCGCGTCCGGGCGTGCACGCCCGCCCCCGGCGCGTGGACCACCGCGGCCGGGCGTCGCCTCAAGCTCGCACCGGTCCGGGTCACCGAGGAGACCGGCCTCGCCGCGGGCGAGATCGCGGCGCGGGGCGGGGACGTCCTCGTCGGCACGGCCACGACCGCGGTCCGGCTGGGTGACGTGCAGCCCGAGGGTCGCCGCCCGGTGCCCGCGGCCGACTGGTGGCGCGGTGCGCGTCTTCCGGAGGGCACGCGGCTCGGCGACGGGGCGGACGACTGATGCCCGCTCCCGACCGACCCGGTGGTGGGCGCGGTCCGGCACGGGGCGGCCGCGGCCCGGCTCGGGACGGCCGCGGCCCGGCTCGGGACGGCCGGGCGCCCGCCCGCGAGCGGCTGCGCCGCGCCGACCCCGCCCGCACCGTCGCCTACGACGTCCTCCGGCAGGTCTCGGAGCACGACGCCTACGCCAACCTCGTCCTGCCCGGAGCCCTGCGCCGGGCCGGCCTCGAGGGCCGCGACGCCGCCTTCGCCACCGAGCTGACGTACGGCACCCTGCGCCAGCAGGGACTCTACGACGCCGTCCTCGCCCGCGTCGTCGACCGCCCGCTCGACCGGCTCGACGCGGCCACCCGCGACGCCCTGCGCCTCGGGGTGCACCAGCTGCTCGGCATGCGGGTGCCCGACCACGCCGCCGTCGCCGCGACCGTCGCCCTCGTCCGGCAGTCGGTCGGGACCGGGGCGTCCGGGCTCGTCAACGCCGTCCTGCGCCGCGTCGCGGAGCGCGACCTCGACGGGTGGCTCGCGGAAGTCGTCGACGACGCGGACCCCGACACCGCCCTCGCGACCCGGCTGTCCCACCCGCGCTGGGTCGTGCGGGCCCTGCGGCAGGCGCTCGTGGCCCACGGCCGCGCGGGCGAGGAGACCCCCGACCTGCTGGCGGCGGACAACGAGCCCGCGGCCGTCTCGCTGCTCGCGCGCCCCGGGCTCCTCGACCCGGCCGACCTCGTCGCCGGTGGCGCCGCCCCGGGCCGGTGGTCGCCGTGGGCCGTGACCCTGCCGGCGGGCGACCCCGGCAGGCTCCCGCAGGTGCGGACGGCGCACGCCCGGGTGCAGGACGAGGGGAGCCAGCTCGTCGCGCTCGCACTCGCCGCCGTCCCGCTGGACCCGCCCGCCGACGGGCCGGAGCGCTGGCTCGACCTGTGCGCGGGGCCCGGCGGCAAGTCGTCGCTGCTGTCGGCTCTCGCTCACCGGGACGGGCACGCCGGCGTGTCGGTCGAGGTCAGTCCGCACCGCGCCGAGCTCGTGCGGCAGGCCGTCGCCGGCGCCGACGAGCGCTGGGAGGTCCGCACCGGCGACGGGCGCACCCTCGGCGAGGAGGAGCCCGCCGCCTACGACCGCGTCCTCGTCGACGCCCCCTGCACGGGGCTCGGGGCGCTGCGCCGCCGCCCGGAGGCGCGGTGGCGGCGCACCACCGCGGACCTCGCCGCCCTGGCGCCGCTGCAGCGGGAGCTGCTCGCCTCCGGGCTGGCGGCCGCGCGTCCCGGCGGGGTCGTCGCGTACGTCACGTGCTCGCCGCACCTGGCGGAGACCCGCCTCGTCGTCGAGGACGTCGTGCGCCGCTCGGCCAGGGCCGGGGTCGAGGCGGACGTGCTCGACGCCGGGGCCGCGCTCGCGGCGGGTGCGGGCGCCGAGGTACCGGACGCGCGCGCCGGTGACTTCGTCCAGCTGTGGCCGCACGTGCACGGCACGGACGGCATGTTCCTCGCCCTCCTCCGTCGTCGCTGACACGACCGCGCCGCCGTGCCAGGAGGCACGGCGGCGCGGGTCGGGGGACCGACCTCAGACCGACAGGCGCAGCCCGATGCTGATGAGGTTCGGGTTGCTGCCGACCGCCGACCGGTTCGCGGCGTACAGCTCCTGCCACGTCGTGCCGTAGCGGCGGGCGATGGAGGACAGCGTGTCGCCCGCGCGCACGGTGTACGTGCCACCCGACGACGAGCCCGACGAGCCCGACGAGCCCGACGAGCCCGACGAGCCCGACGAGGTGGAGGAGCCCGAGGAGCCCGGCACCGCGAGGGTCTGCCCGACGTAGATGAGCGACGGGCTCGAGACGCGCCCGCGGTTCGCCGCGTACAGCTCCCGCCAGGTCGTGCCGTAGCGCGCCGCGATCGACGACAGGGTGTCGCCGGCCCGGACCGTGTAGCGCCCGGACAGGCTCGACGACGACCCGCTCGACCGGCTCGCACCGGAGCTGCTCGAGCGCTCCGGCGCCGGGGCCGGGCTGGGGTCGGCGTCGGCGGTGCCGCTCAGGCCGAGCCGGGCCGAGCACGCGGGCCAGGCACCCCAGCCCTGCACGGCGAGGACCCGCTCGGCGACGGCGATCTGCTCGGAGCGGGTCGCGAGGTCCGCGCGGGGGGCGTACGCGAGGCCGCCGAAGCCCTCCCACGTCGGCTGGTAGAACTGCAGGCCGCCGTAGTAGCCGTTGCCGGTGTTGATCGACCAGTTGCCGCTGGACTCGCACTGGGCAAGCCGGTCCCACGTCTCGCCGGGCGCGGCGTTGGCGGGTGCGGCGCCGAGCGCGGCCCCGGCGAGGGCCGTGGCGAGGACCGCGGGCGCCGCCGTGCGGGCCGCCCGGGTGCCGCGCAGCGCGGCGGCGGCAGCCGCGACGCCCTGACGGGCGGCGACGGTGCGGGGGACGTCGGCCCGGTGGCGGGCAACGGTGCGTGTGCGCATTCAGGTGTCCTCTCGTCCCGTCCGGGACGCCCGGGCACGCTCGCGCAGCGGGGTGCGCGTCAGGGGGAGTGGGCGTGCAGCGCCCTGCTGCCTCCGGAGGGGGGAGACCGGGCCGGTGGCGGCAGCACGACGGACCACCGGCCGTCCCGCACGTCGGTGCGGGAGTCGCCACCGTAAAAGTCACGAAACGGACACGTCAACATCCCGCGAGGCCGCGGCGGGACTACCGTCCGGGGCGCCCGTAGCCTGGCGCCGTGCAGCGACCGCTCGTGGCTCCCAGCATCCTCAGCGCCGACTTCGCCCGCCTCGCGGACGAGCTCGAGCGGATCTCCGACGCCGACTGGGCGCACGTCGACGTCATGGACGCCCACTTCGTCCCGAACCTCACCCTCGGCGCGCCGGTCGTCGAGGCCCTCGCAGCCGCGTCGCCGATCCCCCTCGACTGCCACCTCATGGTGAGCGACGTCGACCGGTGGGCGCTCGACTACGCCGAGGCGGGCGCCGCGGGGGTCACGATCCACGCCGAGGCCTCCGCGGCGCCCGTCCGCACGGCCCGGGCGCTGCGGGCGGCGGGGGCCCGGGCGGGCCTCGCCCTGCGACCGGCCACGGCGTTCGAGGCCTACGAGGACCTGCTGCCGGAGGTCGACATGGTCCTCGTGATGACCGTCGAGCCCGGCTTCGGCGGGCAGGAGTTCCTCGACGTCACGCTGCCCAAGCTGCGCCGTGTCCGCCGGGCGGTCGACGCCGCCGACCTCGACGTGCGCGTCCAGGTGGACGGCGGGGTCTCCGAGGACACCATCGCCCGCTGCGCGGAGGCCGGGGCCGACGTCTTCGTCGCCGGCTCGGCGGTCTACGGCGCCGCCGACGCCGCCGGTGCGATCGCCCGCCTCCGCGAGCTCGCCGCGGCCCACATGCCGCGGTGACGTACGGACGCAGCGCGTCGGGGCGCGTCCCGCCGGGCTGGCCCGCGGCGGTGCCCCCGCCGGGGGAGCCGCGCTTCGTCGAGCGGGCGGTCGGCTGGCTGCTCGACGCCTGCCCCCCGGACTACCGCGGGCACGCGGTCCTGCTCGCGCACCCGGTCGTCCTCGCGTGGCTCGCGACCCGGCACGTCGACGCGCAGCTCGACGGCCTCTCGCGGGCGCTGTCCACCGCGCGGGGCGAGCTCGCCGAGGCGGGCGTCGCGACCGGCACCGTCGAGGCGACGCTCGAGGTGCTGCACGCCGAGGGCGCCCGGCTGCGCGCCACCCGGCGCGGCTGCACGCTGCTCGCCGACGCCCTCCGTGGCGGTCGGTGGGTGCCGCGGCTCTGAACCTCCCCAGGATCTCCCCACCGTCCGCGCGCTCCGTCCGCCCGCCGCGCAGGCACCGGGCCGATCCGGCCCGTATCGTGGACGGACGCCCCGCAGACGGGGCCCGCCCGCGCCGAGAGTCGGCCGCGGCCACGGAGGAGTGGTGACCACGGACAGGAACGAGCAGGCGCCGGCCGCGACCGGTCGCCCCGTCGTCCCCGAGCAGCCGAGCGGAGCCGCGGTCCCCGTGACACCCGCCGCCCCCGTGGGGCCCGCCCGGGTGCTGCCGCGCATCCAGCAACCCGCCGACCTGCGCGGGCTCAGCGACGCCGAGCTGGACCGGCTCGCCGAGGAGATCCGCGAGCACCTCGTGCGCACCGTCACCGCGACGGGCGGGCACCTGGGCCCCAACCTGGGCGTCGTCGAGCTCACCCTCGCCCTGCACCGCGTCTTCGACTCCCCGCGCGACCGCCTGGTCTTCGACACCGGCCACCAGTCGTACGTCCACAAGCTCGTGACCGGGCGGCAGGACTTCTCCCTGCTCCGCCGCGAGGGCGGCGTGTCGGGCTACCCGAGCCGCGCAGAGTCCGAGCACGACGTCGTCGAGAACTCCCACGCCTCGACCGCCCTGTCGTGGGCGGACGGCATCGCCCGCGCCTTCCAGGCCCAGGGCGTCACCGACCGGCACGCGGTCGCCGTCGTCGGCGACGGCGCCCTCACCGGCGGCATGGCGTGGGAGGCGCTCAACAACATCGCCCACGACCCGGACCGACCGGTCGTCGTGGTCGTCAACGACAACGGCCGCTCCTACGCCCCGACCATCGGGGGCCTCGCGACGCACCTCGCGGGGCTGCGCACCGACCGCCGCTACGAGCGTCTCCTCGACTGGGGCCGCAGCAGCCTCGTCCGCCGGGGCCGGTTCGGCCGGTTCCTCTTCGGTGCCCTGCACGCCGCGAAGGCCGCGATCAAGGACTTCGTCGCGCCCCAGGGTCTCTTCAGCGACCTCGGCATCAAGTACGTCGGCCCTGTCGACGGGCACGACCGGCCGGCCGTCGAGCGGGCCCTGGACCGGGCGCGCCGCTTCGGCGGGCCGGTCCTCGTCCACGTCATCACGCAGAAGGGCCGCGGGTACGACCTCGCCGAGGCCGACGACGCCGACCACTTCCACGGCATCGGGGCGATCGACCCCGTGACCGGCGCGTCGCTGAGCCCGGCAGCGCCGTCGTGGACGTCGGTGTTCGCGGACGAGATGGTCGCCGTGGGTCGACAGCGGCCGGACGTCTTCGCCATCACCGCCGCCATGCTCATCCCCGTCGGGCTGCAGCGGTTCGCCCAGGCGCACCCCGACCGGGTCGCCGACGTCGGCATCGCCGAGCAGCACGGCGCGACCGCCGCCGCGGGCATGGCCCTCGCGGGCCTCCACCCCGTCATGGCGGTGTACGCGACCTTCCTCAACCGGGCCTTCGACCAGGTCCTCATGGACGTCGCCCTCCACCGGGCCGGCGTCACGTTCGTCCTCGACCGCGCCGGCGCGACGGGCGACGACGGGGCCAGCCACAACGGCATGTGGGACATGTCGATCCTCCAGGTCGTGCCCGGCCTGCGCCTGGCCGCCCCCCGTGACGGCGCCACGCTGCGCGCGGAGCTGCGCGAGGCCCTCGACGTCGACCACGCCCCGACCGTCGTCCGCTTCCCCAAGGGCGCGCTCGTCGACGACGTCCCCGCGGTTGCCCGCGAGGGCGCGACCGACGTGCTGCGTGCCCCCCACGGCGACCGGCCCGACGTGCTCCTCGTGAGCGTCGGCGCCATGGCCGGGGTGAGCCTCGAGGCGGCCGAGCGTCTCGCCGCGCACGGCGTCGACTGCACCGTCGTCGACCCGCGCTGGGTGAAGCCCGTCGACCGCTCCCTCGTCGACCTCGCTCGTCGTCACCGCGTCGTCGCCGTCGTCGAGGACGGCGGACGCACCGGCGGCGTCGCCGCGGCGGTCCGGCAGGCGCTCGCCGAGGCCGACGTCCGCCGTCACGTCGAGGGCTTCGGCCTCGCGCAGGAGTTCCCCGACCACATGTCGCGCTCGGCGCTGCTCGAACGGTGCGGGCTGACCGGCCAGGCCGTCGCGCGGCGTCTGGCGGAGGTCGTGAGCCGGGAGTCCGCCGACGGGACCACGCCGGTGTCGGAGCCCTCCGGAGAGGACGCCGGCCGCCTCTGACCCTACGCGTGCGGGCGCTCAGCGCCAGCGCACGTCGCGCCGGGCGGGCGCGGCCGGGTCCGCGAGGACCGCCCCGAGCACGTCACCGCCGTCGGGCGGCACGGCGACCTCGTCGCGGGTGACGAGCAGCGGCCGGTCGAACGCGCGGTAGAGGGGCTCGCTCGCCGCCCACGCCGCCCGGACGTAGGCCGGGTCGATGCGGGCGAGGTCGAACCAGCCGCGGTCCCGGACCGGGACCGCGAGACCCCGCATGCCCGTGCCGTCCCCGCTCGCGACGAACGCGCGGACGCGCTCGCTGCCGAGGAGACTGACGACGTCGGCCGCGCCCACGGGCCGCAGGACGAGCGGGCGCCGCTCGCTCGCGTCCCGCTCGAGCCGCTCGACGAGCAGCCCGCCGAGCCGCTCGAGGTCGGTGCGGACGCGGTCCCACGCGACGTCGAGCCGGTCACCGAGCGACTCGCGGACGAGGGGCAGCGGAGGCAGGGGCAGCGGGTCCCGGACCCGCCCCAGGTCGGCGATGCCGGGGCCGAGCGCGAGCGCGCCGCCGGGCACGGCCTCGCGCACCCAGCCCTCGCCCGGGGTCAGCGGCCCCGGGTCGACGGGCTCGCCGTGGGCGTGGAGCACGGCGAGCACGGCGTCCGGGCCGCCGACGGCGAGGAGCCCCGCGACCTCGGTGGCGGCGAGCAGCCGGGCGCGGGTGACGGGGTGGTCGGGCACCTCGACCCACGGCCCGACCGCGGCCTCGACGTCCGCCCACGACAGGTCCCCGCCGGCGGCGAGCCGGACCCCCGTCGAGGTCGGGTCGAGGTCGACCTCGTCGAGCACCTCGAGCGCGAGGACGGCCTGACGCAGACGTGCCGGCGCACGGCGTCGTGGCCGCCGCGCGGGGGCGCGGGGCGGCTCGGGCGCACGGGTCGTCGGCACGAGGCCAGACTCCCCGTCCGGTGCCCGCGACGAAACCGCCGGGACGTGCCGGCGGGCGACGTCACCCGGACGCACGTCGGCCGGTGACGAGCCGTTCGCGTCGCGAGCGGTCCGTCACCGGCCGTAGGTGTCGTGGCGGCTGCTCAGCCGGGCAGGCTCGCGACGCCCGGTGGCAGGAACCGCTGCCCGGTCACCCGCTCGGAGACGCCCTCCCGGTCCAGCAGCGGCAGGAGGCCGCCGAGGTGGAACGGCCACCCAGCGCCCGTGATCATGCAGAGGTCGATGTCGCGCGGGTCGGCGACGACCCCCTCGTCGAGGAGCAGGCGGGCCTCCTGGGCGAGCGCCTCGAGGCTGCGGCGCAGCACCTCCTCCGCGGTCGCCGGCGTCGCGGCCGGCTCCGGGAGGAGCGCCTTCACCTCGTCCGACAGGTACGGCTTCCCGCGCTCGTCCCACGACCACACACCCGGGTGACCGGCCTCGACGATCCGCTGCAGCGACGGCGAGACCGTGAACCGGTCGGGGAACGCCGCGTGGAGGCTCTCGAGGACGTGCAGCGCGATGGCGGGCCCGACGAGCTGGAGGAGCACGAGCGGCGACATCGGGAGCCCGAGCGGGCGCAGCGCGGCGTCGACGGTCTCCGGCGGCGTGCCGGCGTCGAGCGCCTCGCAGACCTCGCTCGTGAGGCGGATGAGGAGCCGGTTGACGACGAAGGCGGGCGCGTCGGCGACCGGCACGCACGTCTTCTTCAGGCTCTTCCCGACGGCGAATGCGGTCGCGTACGTCGCGTCGTCGGTGCGGGGTGCCCGGACGACCTCGAGCAGCGGCATGATCGCGACGGGGTTGAAGAAGTGCATCCCGACCATGCGCTCGGGGTGCTCGAGGTCGGCGGCCATCTCCGCCACCGACAGGCTCGAGGTGTTCGTCGCGAGGACGCAGTCGGGCCGCACGACGGCCTCGAGCTGACCGAGGACCTGCTTCTTCACCGACATCTCCTCGAACACCGCCTCGATGACGAGGTCGGCGCCGGCGAAGACCCCGACGTCGGTGCTGCCGGTGACGAGCGCCTTGAGCCGGTTGGCCGTGTCGGGGGAGATCCGGCCCTTGCCGAGGAGCGTGTCGACCTCCCCGTGGACCCGGGCGACGCCGGCGTCGACGCGGCTCTGGTCGAGGTCGGTGAGCGCGACGGGCACCTCGAGCCGGCGCACCATCAGCAGGGCGAGCTGGGAGGCCATGAGACCCGCGCCCACGACGCCGACGGACGTCACGGGTCGCGCGAGGCCCTTGTCGGGCACCCCCTGCGGGCGCTTCGCGCGGCGCTGGACGAGGTCGAAGGCGTAGACGCCGGAGCGGAACTGCGGGGACACGACGAGGTCGGCGAGCGCCTCGTCCTCCGCGGCGAACGCCTCGTCACGGTCGGCGGTGCGCGCGAGCGCGACGAGGTCGAGCGCCCGGGTCGGTGCGGGGGCCGCGCCGGCGAGGCGGGCGTCGAGGGCCTTCCGGGCGGCGGCCACGGTCCCGTCCCACGTCGCGGCGTCGGCGGTGTGGTCGGTGCGGGGGACCTCGACACGACCCGCGAGGACGTCGGCCGCCCACGCGATGCTCCGCTCGAGGAAGTCCGCGGGCTCGAACACCGCGTCGGCGATGCCGAGGCCCGCGGCCTTCGGCCCGGTGAGCATCCGGTTCTGGTTGAGGGCGTTGTCGACCATCACCTGCAGCGCGGCCTGCGGGCCGACGAGGCGCGGCAGCAGGTACGTGCCGCCCCAGCCGGGGACGAGACCGAGGAAGCACTCCGGCAGCGCGAGGGCCGGCACACCGGAGCTGATCGTCCGGTACGTGCAGTGGAGGGCGATCTCGAGCCCGCCACCCATGACGGCGCCGTTGACGAAGGCGAAGCTCGGCACCGGCAGCTCGCCGAGCCGCCGGAACACGTCGTGACCGAGCCGGGCGAAGGCGAGCGCCTGGTCGCGCTCGACGACCTGCCCGACGCCCTTGAGGTCGGCGCCGACGGCGAACACGAACGGCTTGCCGGTGACGGCGACGGCGCGCGTGCCGTTGGCCTCCAGGCCCGCCTCGACGGCGTCGAGCGCATCGGCGATCCCGTAGAGACCGGCGGGGCCGAACGTCGTCGGCTTGGTGTGGTCGTGGCCGTTGTCGAGGCTGAGGAGGGCCAGGGTGCCGCCGTCGGGCAGCGGGACGTGCTGCACGGCGGTGCGGGTGACGACCTCGTCCGGGTAGAGCGTCGTCATCGCCTCGCGGTCGTACGTGCGGGAGTCCGTCGTCGTGCTCACGCTGCGCCCTCCTCGGCGGCGGTGGCGCCGGTGGCGGCGTCGGGTCGGGCCCAGGCGCCCGCCTCGGCGTGGTGCGGGTTCTCCCAGATGACGCTGCCGCCCATGCCGATGCCGATGCACATCGTCGTGAGCCCGTAGCGGACCTCGGGGTGCTCCTCGAAGTGCGCGGCGAGCTGCGTCATGAGCCGCACGCCGGAGGAGGCGAGCGGGTGCCCGACGGCGATGGCGCCGCCCCACGGGTTGACGCGCGGGTCGTCGTCGGCGATGCCGAAGTGGTCGAGGAACGCGAGCACCTGGACGGCGAACGCCTCGTTGATCTCGAACAGCCCGATGTCGTCGATCGTGAGCCCGGCACGGCGCAGCGCCTTCTCGGTGGCCGGGACCGGCCCGACGCCCATGACCTCGGGGTCGACGCCGGCGAAGGCGTAGCCCACGAGCCGCATGCGGGGGGTGAGGCCGAGCGCGTGCGCGGTGCCCGCCTCGGCGACGAGGCAGGCGGTGGCGCCGTCGTTGAGGCCGGCGGCGTTGCCCGCGGTCACCCGGCCGTGCGGGCGGAACGGGGTACGCAGGTCGCGAAGGTCCTCGACGGTCGTGCCGGGTCGCATGGGCTCGTCGGCGGTGGCGAGGCCCCAGCCGCGCTCCGCGTGCCGCGTCGCCATCGTCACGAGGCCCTGCTGGACCTTGCCCGCCTCGTAGGCGGCGGCGAGCTTCGCCTGGGACGCGGCCGCGTAGGCGTCGGCGCGCTCCTTCGTGATGCCGGGGAAGCGGTCGTGCAGGTTCTCCGCGGTCGCGCCCATGACGAGCGCCGACGGGTCGACGATCTTCTCCGCGACGAAGCGGGGGTTGGGGTCGACGCCGGAGCCCATGGGGTGGTGGCCCATGTGCTCGACGCCGCCCGCGATCGCGACGTCGTAGGCGCCGAAGCCGATCCCGGACGCCGTCGTCGTGACCGCCGTCATGGCCCCCGCGCACATCCGGTCGATGGCGAAGCCGGGCACGGACTTCGGCAGACCCGCGAGCAGGGAGGCCGTCCGGCCGATCGTGAGGCCCTGGTCGCCGGTCTGGGTGGTCGCCGCCACCGCGACCTCGTCGACCCGCTCCGGCGGCAGCTGCGGGTTGCGCTCCAGCAGCCCGCGGATGCAGCGGACGACGAGGTCGTCGGCGCGGGTCTGGGCGTACATGCCCTTGTCCCCGGCCTTGCCGAAGGGGGTGCGGACGCCGTCGACGAAGACGACGTCCCTCGGTGTCGCGGTCACGGGACCTCCCGGTCGGTCGGGGCGGCCCGCGTCCTCACGGGCGCCACCGACGATGCTACCCGCCGTGGTTACTGGTCGGTAACAAGAGGTCCGGGACGGTCCTGCGCCTCAGGAGGGCGCGTGACCCGCCAGCGCGTCGACGAGGACGTCGGTCGTGAGCGCGACCTGCCACTCGCGGGCACCGCGGTCACGGAGGAACGCCGCCACGGCGGCGGCGTCGGCCGGCTGGGGCGGCTCCCAGGCGAGCCGGCGGGCGGTGTCCGGGGTGAGGAGGTTCTCCACCGGCAGGTCGACGCTCTCAGCGACGCCCGCGAGCGCCGGCCGCACCCGGGCCAGTCGAGCCGCGGCGTCGGGGTCGCGGTCGGACCACAGCCGCGGCGGCGGGGGCCCGTCGCCGCGGGGCGCGGGTCCCGGGAGCGCGTCGTCCGGCAGGGCGAGCGCCTCGGAGATCGCGTCGAGCCAGTAGCGGCCGAGGCGGCGGTTCGCGGGGCCCGAGAAGACCGGCAGCTCGGCGAGGGCGGTGAGCGTGCGGGGCTGCGCGGTCGCGGCTGCGACGATCGCGGAGTCGGGCAGCACCCGGCCGGGCGCGACGTCCCGGCGGCGGGCGTGCTCCTCGCGCGCCTCCCAGAGCGAGCGGACGACGGCCTGCGCACGCCTCGTCCGCAGCCGGTGCACGCCGGACGTGCGCCGCCACGGGTCGACGCGGGGGGCGGGCGGCGGGGCGGCGGCGACGGCGGCGAACTCCTCCCGGGCCCACGCGAGCTTGTCCTGGGCGTCGAGGTCGGCGGCGAGCCGGTCGCGCACGTCGAGGAGGAGCTCGACGTCGAGCGCGGCGTACGCCAGCCACGACGCCTTGAGGGGGCGGGTCGACCAGTCGACGGCCGAGTGCTCCTTCGCGAGGCCGACCCCGAGGTAGTGCTCGGTCACCGCCGCGAGGCCGACCCGCGGCAGGCCGGCGAGCCGGGCACCGAGCTCCGTGTCGAACAGCTCCCGGGGCCGCAGCCCCAGGGCGGCCAGGCACGGCAGGTCCTGGGAGGCCGCGTGGAGGACCCACTCGGGTCCGTCGAGCACCTGGGCGAGGGCCCTCAGGTCGAGGTCCGCGACCGGGTCGACGAGCACCGTCGGCCCGTCGCCGCGGCGCAGCTGGACGAGGTACGCCGCCTGCCCGTACCGGTAGCCGGACGCGCGTTCGGCGTCGACGGCGACGGGTCCGTCGGCCTCGGCGAGGGCGTCGACGGCGCGGTCGAGCGCGGGCTGGGACGTGATGACCGGCGGTGTGCCATCGCGCGGTTCGCTGAGCACGGGGACCGGGGGAGCGGCGGGGCTGTCCGCGGTCGCGGTGCCGGTCCGGTCGCCGGGCTCGTCGCGGTCGACGGTCTCGGCGGTGTCGGGCACGGGGGCCAGGGTACGGGGACGGCTCACCCGGACAGGGCGAGCGGGGTCGCGGCGTGCCTCAGGTGACGGCGCCGGCGCGCATGGCGATGGCGACCATCTGCGCGCGGTCGCCGGTGCCGAGCTTGCGGGCGATGCGCGCGAGGTGGCTCTTCACGGTGAGCGCGGACAGGCCGAGGGAGTCCCCGACGTCCTTGTTCGAGCGGCCGTCGGCGACGAGACGCAGGACCTCGACCTCCCGCGCGGACAGCTGCTCGACGCCCGGGTCGGTGGGGCCGGTGGGCTGCGCGGGCGGCGCGGGGCGGCTCGTCACGAGGAAGCAGCGGGCACCGGCCATGAGCGCACCGCGGACGGTGAACGGGTCGGTGGACTGCGACAGCAGGACCGTGCGGGACCAGCCGAGCGACCGGAGCGTCTCGACGGCGGCGATGCCGGACCCGTCGGGCAGCTGGCTCTCGACGACGGCGAGGGACGCCATGCCGCCGCGGCCGAGGGTCCGGGTCTCGCTGACGAGCCCGACGGTGGAGACGTCGGCGGCGCCGAGGGAGGTGAGCACCCGCGCGAGGGACTCGCGAAGCCCGGGGGAACCGGCCACGACGGCCGCGTGGAACCGCCCCCGGCTGAGGGGGATCCGTGCCCGGTCGGGGACCACGGTGGTCATGGGTGCCTCCTTGTCCAGCGGGAGCCCTGCTCCCGGTGCTGGACGGATGATCGGCGGGTGCCACGACCGACTTGAGGACGGGGGAGGTGGTCGTCCTGCGGACCCGGCGTCGAGACGCGTGGACCCGGCGTCGCGTCAGCGTCGACGCGGGAGGGCGCTGACCCCGACCGCCTGCGGTGGCAGCCCGGCGACCCGGCACAGGACGTCGGCCCACGCCTGCAGGTGCGCGCCCGGGTGGCCCTCGGGCGACCACGACGCGCGGAGCTCGACCTGGATGGCCGACGGCCGCGCCGACAGGCTCCCGAAGCTCTCCGACACGACCCGCGTCACCGTCCCGCCCAGACGACGGGCCCGCGCCTGGGGGCCCTCGAGCGCCTCGCCGAGCCACGACCACACGACCTCCGACAGCAGGGGGTCCTCGGCGAGCTCGGGCTCGACGACCGCCTTGACGAGGGCGATGACGCGGAGGTCGCCGCCCCACGCCTCGGGGGCGGCGGGGTCGTGGAGCAGGACGAAGCGCCCGCCGGCGTCGTCGGCGTCGGGCTCGTCGAGCGCGTCCGTCGCGTAGCGCAGGGCCGACAGGTCGAGGTGGCCGTCGAGCGCGTGCGCCCACGGCGCGACCTTGCGCGGCGGCGGGATCTCCTCGAGGGCGACCTCGGGGCGGACGACCGTCGCCCGGAGCGCCTCGACCGCCCGGAGGAACACCTCCGGGGCCGGGACGTCCGTCCCGGCGGGGGCACCCGCCGGGAGCCGGGTCGTGGTCACCTCTGCAGGGTAGGTCCGGGGACCGACGTCGGGGGCGAGCGACGGCGCCCGGCGTCGGGCGTGTCGCGGTGGGCCGGACGAGGGGTGGGACGATCGACCCGTGGCCCACGTGATGCCGGAGAGCACGACGCGCCTGCCGGACCTCGTGCGTGCGGCGCGCGGCGAGCCCGTCGACCGCACCCCCGTGTGGTTCATGCGGCAGGCCGGGCGGTCCCTGCCGGAGTACCGGGCCGCCCGAGGCGGCACGGCGATGCTCGAGGCGTGCCGCACTCCCGAGCTCGTCGCGGAGATCACCGTGCAGCCGGTGCGGCGCTACGGGGTCGACGCCGCCGTCCTCTACAGCGACATCGTGGTGCCGCTGCACGCGGCCGGCGTGGACGTCGACATCGTCCCCGGCACCGGCCCCGTCGTCGCGAGCCCGGTGCGCACCGCGGCGGACGTCGCCGCGCTCCCCGGACCGGACGACCTCGACCTGGCGTTCCTCGTCGACGCGGTCCGGCTCACCCGGGCCGAGCTCGGCGCCACCCCCCTGCTCGGCTTCGCCGGTGCGCCGTTCACGCTCGCGAGCTACCTCGTCGAGGGCGGCCCCAGCCGCGACCACGCCCGCACGAAGTCGCTCATGCTCGCCGAGCCCGACCTCTTCGCGACCCTGCTGTCGAAGGTCGCCGACCTCACGAGCGCCTTCCTCCGCACCCAGGTGGAGCACGGTGCCGCCGCGGTCCAGCTCTTCGACTCGTGGGCGGGAGCCCTCGCGCGGCCGGACTACGAGCGGCACGTCGCGCCGCACTCCGCCCGCGTCCTCGCCGAGGTCGCGGAGGTGCCCGGCGCGGACGGACGCCCCGTGCCGCGGATCCACTTCGGGGTCGGGACGCAGGACCTGCTGGTCTCGATGGCGCGGGCGGGCGGCGACGTCGCCGGGGTGGACTTCCACCTCACACTCGCCGACGCCGTCGACCGGCTCGCCGCAGCCGGGCTCGCCCGGCCGGTGCAGGGCAACCTCGACCCGGCCCTCCTCCTCGCGCCGTGGGACGTCGTGGCGGCGCGTGCGACCGACGTCCTGCGCGACGGGCTCCGGGCCCCCGGGCACGTCTTCAACCTCGGCCACGGGGTGCTCCCGGCGACCGACCCGGACCAGCTCGCGCGGCTCACCGACCTCGTCCACGCCTTCGACCGCGACGCCGAGCGCGAGCGGCTCGGGCGGTGAGCGGGTCGCGGGTCGTCGTCCTCGGCGGCGGCGTGAGCGGACTCTCGGCGGCGCTCGACCTCGTCGACGCCGGTGCCGACGTGACGGTCGTGGAGGCCCGCGCCGAGCCGGGTGGGCTCCTGCACCGGGAGAGGGTCGCGGGCGTCCCGGTGGACGTCGGTGTCGAGGCCGTCCTCGCCCGTCGTCCCGAGGGGGTCGACCTCGTGCGACGCGTCGGGCTCGGGGACCGGCTGGTGGCGCCGACGGCAGCGGCGCCGGGGGTGTGGCGACGCGACGGGGTGCGGTCCCTGCCCCGCGGCACCGTCATGGGGGTGCCCGGCACCGGCACCGACCTGTCCGGCGTCCTCACACCCGAGGAGGTCGCGCGGACGCGTTCGGTCATGACGCGAGCCGCCGGGGCCCGCGCGCGCCGCGCACCGGTCGGCCCCCCTGGCAGTGACACCGGTCAGGACGTCGACGTGGACGTCGCCTCGGTCGTGACGCGGGAGGTGGGCCCGCACGTCCTCGACGTGCTCGTGGAGCCGCTCCTCGGCGGGGTCCACGCCGGACGGACGGACGAGCTGTCCCTGCGCGCCACCGTTCCCGCGCTGTGGCGGGCGTGGCGGGAGGGCCGGCCCCTCGCGCAGGCGGTCGACGAGGCGGCAGAGAAGGCGGCAGGGGAGGCGGCAGGGGAGGCGGCAGGGGAGTCGGCCCGGCAGCCCGCGCCGAGCGGGCAGGGCGCAGCTCCGGTCTTCACGGGCGTGAGGGGTGGCATGGCGGGCATCGTCGACGCGGCCGTCGAGGTCCTGCGTCGCGGTGGTGCCGAGGTGCGGACGGGCACTCTCGTCACCGGCCTCGCGCGCTCGGGCGCCGGCTGGGTGGTGGACGTCGCGGTCGGCGGCCCCCACGGCACCTCCGAGCGGCTGACGGCCGACGCGGTCGTCGTCGCGCTGCCCACCCGTCCTGCGGCGCGTCTGCTGGCGGCGGTCGCGCCCGAGGCCGGCGACCTCCTCGACGCCGTGCCGGTCGTCTCGGTCGCGACGGTGGCGCTCGCCGTCGCCTCGCCCGTCCCGGAGCGCTCCGGGCTCCTCGTGCCGCCGCACGAGGCGGAGGCCGCCGGTGTGCGCGCCAAGGCGGTGACCTTCAGCACGCGGAAGTGGGGGTGGCTCGCGGACGAGGCCGGCGACCGCGAGGTCGTCCGGGTGTCCTTCGGGCGGCGCGAGGAGGAAGAGGTGCTCCGGTGCCCCGACGCCGACCTCGTCGACCTCGCGGCCGGGGACCTCGCGAGGTTGCTCGCCGTGGACGGGCTCCCCGCGCCCGTCGTCGTCGACGGGCACGTCGCGCGCTGGGGCGGGGCGCTGCCGCAGCACACCGTCGGTCACGCCGCCCGGGTGGAGAGGATCCGGCGGGTGGTGTCCGGCGTCGGCGGGCTCGCCGTCGCCGGCGGCTGGGTCGACGGGGTCGGGGTGCCGGCGTGCATCGCCTCCGGGCGGGCCGCCGCGGCCGCGCTGGCCGGGGCCACCCCCGCCCAGCGCCGGGGCCGGGCTGGGATACTGCCCGCATGAGCGCCCACGCCGCCGCCGAGGAGATCAACGCGACGATCCGGTACACCGCGTGGTCGGTGTTCGCCTCGGCCGCCCCGCTGCCGGCCGAGGCCGACCGCGCCCAGCTGGCGAAGGAGGTCGAGGAGGCACTCGCGCCGCTCGTCGCGGACCACGACCTCGTCGTGCGGGGCTGGTACGACCTCGGTGCCATGAGCGCCGAGGCCGACCTCATGGTGTGGTGGCACGCGCCCCGCGTCGAGACGGTGCAGGCGGCCTACCACGCGCTGCGTCGCACCCACCTGGGCGCGCACCTCGCCCCGGTGTGGAGCGTCGTCGGCCTGCACCGCCCGGCGGAGTTCAACCGCGGCCACGTCCCGGCGTTCATGGCGGGGGAGGAGCCGCGCGGCTACCTCTGCGTCTACCCCTTCGTCCGCAGCTACGAGTGGTACCTGCTGCCGGAGGACGAACGCCGCGAGCTCCTCGTCGAGCACGGTCGGGCGGCGCGGCCGTACCCCGACGTGCGGGCCAACACCGTGTCGAGCTTCGCGCTCGGCGACTACGAGTGGCTGCTCGCGTTCGAGGCCGACGACCTGCACCGCATCGTCGACCTCATGCGCGACCTGCGGAACACCGGTGCACGTCGCCACGTGCGCGAGGAGCTGCCCTTCTACACCGGCCCGCGCCTGGGTCTGCCGGAGCTCGTCGAGACGCTGCCCTGATGGTGCCCTGACGCGGCCGGCGCACCACGCGCCTCAGCCGCGCGGGCGCCGCATCGGGGTGTGGGGGATGCCGTCCTCCACGAAGTCGTCGCCGTCGCGCACGAAGCCGTGCCGGGCGTACCAACCGGCGAGGTGGGACTGGGCGTCGAGGACGACGTCGCTGTCGGCCCCGAGCTCCGTGACGACGTCCGCGACGAGCCGGTCCGCGAGACGCCGACCACGCGCGCGCGGTGCCGTCACGACGCGCCCGACCCGGGCGACGCGCGGGCCCTCGCCCGTCGTGTCGTCGAGGACCCGGAGGTAGGCGAGGACGTCATCCGGTGCGCCCTCGGGGTGGACCCAGCGGTGCTCGGTCCGCGGCTCGATGTCGCGGCCGTCGAGCTCCGGGTAGGGGCACTGCTGCTCGACGACGAAGACGTCGACGCGGAGGCGGAGCACCTCGTACGCGACGCGCGGGTCGAGCGCGTGCCACGGGGCGCTCGCGGTGACGACCGGGGTGTCCGTCGGCGTGGGGGACTGGGCCACGGGCGCATCGTAGGTGGCCGAGGCCTCAAGATCATGTCCGACGAGTCGACAGGCAGGGGAGGACGGGGACCCGCTCGTCCCCACGTCCCGGAGGACCCGATGAGCAGTCCCGCCCGTCGTCGCGCCCGTTTCGCCGACCTGGCGACGTCGGGCAAGATCGCGCTCCTCGTCGGTGCGGCCGCGGCGGCCCTCGCGACGACGACCGCGGTCGGGGTCATCGGGGTGCGGTCCTCGGCGGACACCGCGGCCGAGCTGCTGACGGCCGGCGCCGCCACCCGGGCGTCGCTGGAGACCGACATGATGCACGACGCGGTCAGGGGCGACGTCCTGCGGGCCCTGCGCGCCGGTGAGCGTGGCTCGGAGGCGGAGCGGGCGGCCGCCGCCGCCGACCTCGTCGAGCACAGCGAGCTCATGCGCGCGCGGCTCGACGACGTCGCCTCCGCCGGACTGGGGCCGGGCGTCGAGGACGCGGTCGAATCCGTACGCCCGTCGGTCGACGGCTACCTCGCGTCCGCGCAGCAGGTCGTGGAGCGGGCGGGCGCCAACCCCCGGGTCGCGGCGAACGACTACACCGGGTTCTCGCGCGCGTTCGAGGCGCTCGAGGCCGAGCTGCCGGCGGTCGCCGACTCCGTCTCCGCGGTGGCCGACGAGGCCGAGGCGCACGTCGCACGAGAGCGCAGCCGCTCCCTGGTGGTCCTGCTCGGTACGGGGCTGGCTGCGCTCGTCGTGCTCGTCCTGCTGGCCCGCGCGGTGACACGCGCCGTCACCCGGCCGCTGGCACGCGTCGCCGCCGTCGCGGAGGCCCTCGGGGCAGGCGACCTCACGGTGGTCGCCGGGGTGACCTCGCGCGACGAGGTCGGCCGCACCGCCGAGGCACTGGACCGTGCCACCGCGTCCTTGCGGGCGCTGCTCACGCGGCTCGCCGGGACGGCCACGTCCCTCCGCTCGGCCGCGGAGACGATGACACGGTCCGCCGACGAGATCGCCGCCGCCGCGGAGCAGTCCGCCGGCCGGGCGGGCGTCGTCGCAGCGGCCGCGGAGCAGGTGTCGAGCACCGTCCAGGGCGTCGCGGGCGGCTCCGAGGAGATGGCGGCGTCGGTGCAGGAGGTGGCGCGAGCGGCCGCCGAGGTCGTCGAGCAGGCGGTCTCGGCCGTGGCCGTCGCCGGCCGCACGGCTGACGCCGTGCGCGAGCTCGGGACGTCGAGCGAGGAGGTCGGAACCGTCGTCCGGCTCATCTCCGCCGTGGCCGAGCAGACGAACCTCCTCGCGCTCAACGCCACGATCGAGGCGGCGCGGGCCGGCGAGCACGGCAAGGGCTTCGCCGTCGTCGCGACCGAGGTGAAGGAGCTCGCGCAGGAGACCGCCCGGGCCACGGAGGACATCACCCGCAAGGTGCACGCCATCCAGTCCGACACCGCGGTCGCCGTCGAGGGCGTGACCAGCCTCGCCGGCACCGTCGGGACCGTGCGGGACCTGCAGGGCGACATCACCGCCTCCGTCCAGCAGCAGGAAGCCACCACCGCGGAGATCGCCCGGGGTGTTGCCGAGGTGGCAGCCGGAGCGGGCGAGATCGCGGCCGGGGTCGCGGGGGTGGCGGAGGCGGCCGCGGCCACGAGCGAGGTCGCCGGGACCACGCGCGTCGCCGCCACGGACCTCGCCCGCCTCGCCGACGAGCTCGGGGAGCAGGTCGGGCGCTTCCGCTGCTGACCCGCCCCATCTCACGCGACGGCGTGGGCGGGTGCGTGTGCCCAGGGTGGTTCGGGGTCGGGGTGGGGTGGTGGGGCGGTGGTGAGGGTGGTGGTCGGGTTCGTGGGGGTGGTGTGGGGTGGCTGGTGGGGTGGTTGGTAGGGGTGGTCGGTGTCGGCGGGGTGGGTGGTGTAGGTGTGGCCGGTGGG
>NZ_JBBEOG010000014.1 GCF_037860835.1 Aquipuribacter nitratireducens
GGCCCGCAGCGCGACGACCCGGTCGCGCGCTCCGGCGGTCCCCGCCGCGAGCCGCGCGCGCACCGCGACGACGTCGGCGCGGGCCACCCAGTCCGGACGGCGCTGGTCGCGCAGCTCGGCGACCGTGTCACGCGCGACGGCCTCGGCGGCCGTGGCCCGGCCGGTGGCGAGCGCGAGCCGGGCGAGCCGGAGCCGCGCCTCGGCTGCGAGCAGCGGCACCTCGGCCGCCTCGAGCGCCGCGACGGCGGCGCGGGCGCGCTCGTAGGCCTCCGGGAGCAGGCGGAGGTCGGCGAGGGCGTCGGCGTGCTCGGCGTACAGCTCCCCGAGGGGCATGCCCGCCTTCTCCCACAGCCGCGCCGCCTCGTCGAAGCGGCCGACCCCTTCGGCGAGCCGGCCCGCCTGGACCGTCGCCCACGCGCGGCTCGCGGCGACCGAGGCGACGTAGGCGTCGCCCACGTGGACCGCCGCACGGGACGCCCGCTCCAGCCACGCGACGGCGGAGGCGTGCCGGCCCAGCCTCGACTGGACGAGGCCGAGGTTGTTCGCCGCGCGGGTGCGGACGACCGGGGCGAGGTCGGGTCGCCGCAGGAGCGCCGTGTAGCGGGCGCTCGCCTCGTGGAGCCGCCCGGCGTTGTGCGCGAGAGCGGCACGCTGGAGGTCGACCTCCGCGGCCGCCGGGGTGCCGTGACCCCGCAGGAGGGCTGCGGCGCGGTCGAGGTCGCGTGCCGCGGCGCGGGTGCGGCCCTGCTCGTGGCGGAGCGCGCCCCGTGCGGCCAGCGCCTCACCCTGCGCCTCGTCGAGCCGGGCGCGACCGGCGAGCCGGACGGCCTCGTCGAGCAGCGGCGCCGCCCGGCGCAGGTCGAGCACCCCGCGGTGGCACTCGGCGAGGGCACGCAGCGCCTGCACGACGGCGTCGTCGTCGTGGGCGGCCCGCGCCTGCGCGAGGAGGGCCTGAGCCGCCCCGCACGTGCCGACGGGGTCGCCGCGCGCGGCGTCGGCGAGCCGTTGTCCGCGTATCAGCAGCGTGTCCGCTGCGTCCTCCACCATGGCGCCGCCCTCCGACGGTGAGGAAGGGTAGTGCCGCCACGCGCCCGCCGAGGAGGAGTCCCATGACCGAGCAGCCCCCTGACCGCGGTGCCCCGCCGCGCGGCCGAGCGGCGACGGCCGCCCACCAGCGGGAGGCCCTCAGCGGTCTCCGGGCCGGTGCCGCCGACCGGCGCCGGTTCCTCCGCGAGCTCGTCGAGCGCCGTGGCGGGGACGCCGCCGGGCAGGGTGTGGCGGGGCCGGGAGCGGCCCGCCCGGGGGTCGCCGGGGCACCCGCCCGTGGCCCGGGCGTCGCCCTGCGCGAGCTGCCGGACCGTGAGGTGCTCGTCGTCGAGCAGCAGCTCCTCGCGCGCACCGGCGACCTCACCGCCGCAGCCCGCCGCCTCGTGGACGACGCGGGCTGGACCGGGACCGAGGTGGCGGCGCTCGACCGGCGGGTGACGAGCCTGCGGGCAGGGTCCGGACGGGCGGTGGACGCCGAGCGGCTGCGCGGCGACCTCGCCGACCTCGACCCTCCCGTGCGCGTCTCGCTCGCCTACCTCACCCCGACCCGCCCGGTGATGAAGTCGACGGTCACCCCCGACCTGCCCGCGCCCGGGGAGCCGCTGCCCAGCCCGCCCACGGCACCCGAGGCCGGTCCGGGCGAGCCGGTCCGCGTCGTCGTCGTCGACACCGGCCTGGCGGTGACCGCGCGCACCGACGGGTGGCTCGAGGGGCTGCAGGAGCCCGGCAACACCGACCCGCTCGACGTGTTCCCGCGACCCAACGGGCGCCTCGACCTGTCCGCGGGCCACGGGACGTTCGTCGCCGGCCTCGTCGCGCAGCACGCGCCCGGCGTGCCCGTGACGGTGGTGCGCGCGGTCGACAGCGACGGTCTCGCCGACGAGGTCGAGGTCGCGGGGAAGGTCGTCGCCGCGGTCCAGGAGCACCTCGCGCCCGGCGGCCGGCTCGTCGTCAACCTCTCCCTCGGGACCGAGACCCTCGACGACGAGCCGCCGGTCGCGCTCGCCGTCGCGCTGGAGCTGGTGCGGGAGCTCGAGCGCAGCCGCGAGGCGGAGGTGCTCCTCGTCGCGGCCGCTGGCAACGACGGCAGCACCACGCGCTGCTGGCCGGCGGCGTTCGCCGCGACGGACGGGGGTGTCGTGGCGGTGGCGGGGCTCGGAAGCGACGGCCGACCGGCGGCGTGGTCGACGCACGGGGAGTGGGTGACGTGCTCCGCGCCCGGCGAGGCGGTGCTGTCGACGTTCGTCGAGGGCGCCGAGGACCCCGCCTTCGACCCGCAGTGGCAGGAGTTCCCCGCCGACGCGTGGGCCTACTGGACGGGCACGTCCTTCGCCGCGCCCCAGGTCGCCGCGCGGGTGGCCGCCGCCGCTCGGGCGAGCGGCGGCTCGCTCGCCGACGCCCTCGCCGGCCTGCTCGACGGGACGCCGCGCGAACCCGGGTTCGGGGCGCTGCTCGGCGACGCCTGACGGGGAGGGACACCCGGCTCAGGAGTCGAAGCCGAGCCCGGCGGCGTCCAGGCCCCGCAGCCACAGGTTGCGGCGGCCCTCGCGGTGGTCGGCGCGGTCCAGCGACCACCGCGTGAGGTGGATGCCGAGGCTCGCGAGCGGCTCCGGCGGGAACGGCAGGGGCCGCTCCCGCACGAGCCGCAGCCGCGTGCGCTCGGTGTCGAGACCGGCGAGCTGGTCGAGGACGACGTCGGCGGTGAAGCGCGTCGCGCCGACCCCGAGGCCGGTGAACCCGGCGGCGTAGCCGACCCGGCCCTGCCGGGCGGTTCCGGTGAACGCGCAGAAGCGGGTGCAGGTGTCGATGGCGCCCGCCCAGCGGTGCGTGACACGAACCCCCTCCAGCTGGGGGAACGTCGTGAGGAGGTGGGAGGCCAGCCGGCGGTAGGACGCGTCGCGGTCCTCGTGGGCCGCCCGCACGCGACCGCCGTAGCGGTACACGGCGTCGTAGCCACCGAACAGCAGCCGGTCGTCGGCGCTCAGGCGGTAGTAGTGGAACTGGTTCGCGGAGTCCCCCACCCCCTGCCGACCCGCCCAGCCCAGGCTCGCCCGCCGGGCGGCGTCGAGCGGCTCGGTCATGAGGACGTAGTCGTAGACCGGGACCGTCATGAGCCGGTTGCGCCGCAGCAGGGACGGGAACGCGTTCGTCGCGAGCACGGCCTGCGCCGCGTGGACCGCGCCGGTGTCGGTGCGGGCCACCACCCCGCCGCCGGGGTGCCGGCCGGGGGTCTCGAGCGAGCGGACCACGGAGCGCTCGTGGACCTCGACACCGAGGTCCGCCGCCGCCCGGGCGAGGCCGACCGCGAGCCGGGCCGGGTGGACGAGCGCGCAGCCGCGCTCGTCGAGCAGCCCCGCCTCGTACGTCGGTGAGCGGACGAGTGCCCGGGTGGCGTCCCGGTCGAGGAAGCGGGCGCCCGGATCGGCCGCCGCCGCCTCGCGCAGCCACCCGACCTGGTGCGCCTCGGTGGCGACGTCGAGCTCGCCCGTGCGCTCCCACTGCGCGTCGACCCCGAGCTCGGCGAGCTCCTCCCCCATGTCGTCGAGGTTGGCGAGCCCCAGCCGCTCGAGCGTGTCGTACTCCTCCGGCCAGCGGGTACGCCCGTTCTCCGCGCCGTGGGTGAGGCTCGCGGCGCAGAAGCCGCCGTTGCGCCCGGACGCCGCCCACCCCACCGTGCCGCCCTCGAGCAGCACGACCCGCCGGCCGGGGTCCCGCCGCCGCGCCCGCACCGCCGTCCACAGTCCGGCGTAGCCGCCCCCGACGACGACGAGGTCCGCTCGGGTGGTGCCCCGCAGGGGCTCGTGGTGCGGGGCGTCGGCGACGTCGTCGAGCCACGCGGGGGCGAGCCGGGACCCGGCCAGGGTCGTCCCGACCAGCCGGGGGTCGGGCGCGTGCCGCTCGAAGACGGTGGTGCCGGGTCGCGGCGCAGGCGTGAGCACGGGCCTAGCGTGCCCCAGCCGTCGCCGGCTCCTCGTGCTCCTCGGCGGACCGGCGACGCAGGTCCGCACGCCGGTCGACGACGGCGACGACGAGGGCGCAGCAGACGACGACCACGGCCCCGCCGAGGGCCGCGGCGACGGCGCGGGTGGGCTCGCTCCCGCCGTCGGGTCCGCCCCACACGACGTAGAAGAGCCCGGGCAGGAGCGCCGTGCCGATGGCGCCCCCGACCCGCTGCCCGGTCTGGAGGGTGCCGCTCGCGACGCCGCCCGCCTCGACGGGCACGTTCGCGAGCGTCATCGTCGTGTTGGGCGAGATGACGAACCCGCCGCCGAGCCCGGCGAGCAGCAGCCCCGGCGCCGCCCACCACACGGCCTGCTCGGGGGGCGCGAGGACGAGCAGCCCCGCGGTGGCGGCGAAGCCGGCGACGACGCCGAGGAGGCCGACGACGGTGAGGAGGCGACCGAAGCGGCCGACGAGCCGTCCCGCCACGACCGCCATCACCGCCGACCCGACGGAGAACGGGGTGACGGCGAGTCCGGACTCCAGCGGTGACAGACCCAGACCGGTCTGGAAGAAGATCGCGAGCACGAGGAACACGCCGCTGAAGCCGGCGAAGTAGACGGAGATGAGGCCGACCCCGGCCGCGTAGCCGGGGGTCCGTCGCGCCAGGCGCGGGTCGAGCAGCGGGGCCCCGCCGACCCGGACGACGCGCTGCTCCCACTGGACGAACGCCGCGCCCAGGGCGAGCGCCAGGGGGAAGAGCCACCACAGCCGACGGAGACCACCGGCCTCGGCGGTGACGAGGGGCAGCAGCACCGCGAGCGTCGCGGCCCCGAGCAGGAGGGTGCCGACCGGGTCGAGGCGCAGGTCGCCGCCGCCCCGGTCGCGCGGCACGAGGCGCAGCGCGAGGAGCAGCGCGACGAGCCCGACGGGCACGTTCACCCAGAAGATCCAGCGCCAGCCGTCCTCGCCCGTGGCGACGGACAGGATCCCGCCGCCGATGACGGGGCCGAGGGCGGTCGCGAGACCGACGGTCCCCCCGAAGAGCCCGAAGGCCCGCCCGCGCTCGGCGCGGTCGAACAGCTGCTGGATGAGCCCGGTGTTCTGCGGGGTGAGCGCCCCGCCCGCGACGCCCTGGAGGAGCCGGGCGGCGACGAGCCACTCGATGCTCGGGGCGAGACCGGCGAGGGTGCTGCACGCGACGAAGCCGGCGAGCGCGGCGACGAACATCCGTCGCCGTCCCCACGCGTCGCCGAGGCGGCCGCCGACGACGAGGGTGAGGGCGAAGGTCAGCGTGTAGCCGGACACGACCCACTGGACCTCGGGGGCGGTCGCGTCGAGGTCGCTCTGCAGCGACGGGAGCGCGACCGCGACGATGGTGACGTCGAGGAGCACCATGAACCCGGCCGCGAGGGTGACCGCGAGAGCACGCCAGCGGCCGGGGTCGGGGGTCACGCCTCAGCCTGCGAGGCGGTCGCCGGGCCCGCAACCGCACCGTGGCGTCGCCCACCTCGGGCACCGCGCCCGGCTGTCGCGGCGCGCGCCGTCGTGATGGGCTGCGGCGATGGCGACGGACGAATCGGACGACCGGCCCCGCGTCGAGGGCTCCGAACGGCCGGCGGAGCGGGAGGACGACGCCGCGACGACCGAGGAGAAGGACGTCGCCCTCGACCGCGTCATCCTCGAGGGCCGCCCCCGGCTCCACCGCTCGTCGGCGGACCTGCTCGCGACGGGCGTCGTCGCGGGGCTCGAGATCGGGATGGGCGTGCTCGCCCTCCTCGTCGTCGAGGAGGCGACCGGCAGCCGGCTCCTCGGGGCGCTCGCCTTCTCCGTCGGCTTCATCGCCCTCCGTCTCGGCAACAGCGAGCTGTTCACGGAGGGCTTCCACACCCCGGTGATGGTGGTCCTCGCACGGGAGGCGACGACGTGGCAGCTGCTGCGGCTGTGGGCCGGCACCCTGGTCGGCAACCTCGCCGGGGGCTGGGTCGTCGCGTGGCTCGTCGCCGTCGCCCTGCCGGACCTCCACGAGCTGGCGGGCGAGACGGCGCGGGAGTTCACGCAGGCGCCGCTCGACCTGCGGACCTTCGCGCTCGCCGTCCTCGCGGGGGCCGCCATCACGCTGCTCACCCGGATGCAGAACGGGACGGAGGACGACGTCGCCCGCATCGTCGCGGCCGTGGCGGTGGCCCTCGTGATCGTCGGCCCCGGCCTGCACCACTCGATCCTCGACTCGCTCCTCGTCTTCGTCGCCCTGCACGCCGGCGAGGCCGGTGCGGGCTACGCCGACTGGCTGCCGTGGTTCGGCTTCGCGGTCCTCGGCAACCTCGTCGGCGGTCTCCTGCTCACCACCCTGCTGCGGGTGGTGCGCAGCCAGGAGCGGCTGCTCCAGTGGCGGCACGCCGGCACGGGCGGGCCCCGCGCCCGGGGCAGCAGGACCGGTCGGTGACCCTCAGCGGACGTCGACGAGGTCGCAGACGAAGACGAGGGTCTCCCCGGGCGCGATGACCCCGCCCGCGCCCCGGTCGCCGTAGGCGAGGTGCGGGGGGATGACGAGCTGTCGACGCCCCCCGACCCGCATGCCGGTGATGCCCCGGTCCCAGCCGCTGATCACCTGGCCGGCGCCGAGGCGGAAGGCGAGCGGCTCGCCCCGGTTGTACGACGCGTCGAACTCCTCGCCCGTGGAGTGGGCGACCCCGACGTAGTGGACGAGGACCGTCGACCCGGCCGTCGCCTCGCTGCCCTCGCCCACCGCGAGGTCGGTGACGACGAGGTCGCTCGGGGGCTGCGGGTCGACGAAGTCGATGTCGGGCTTCTCCATGCCACCGACCCTCTCACGTACGCTCGGGCCCGTGGCCTCCAGCGGCGACCGCCCGTCCGTGCTCTACGCCTGCGTGCACAACGGGGGCCGCTCGCTCGCGGCGACCGTGCTGACGCGGCACCTCGCCGGCGACGCGGTCGAGGTCCGCTCCGCGGGCTCCGAGCCCGGCGACTCCCTCAACCCCGTCGTCGTCGAGGTCCTCCACGAGCGGGGCCTGTCGACGGAGGGCGAGCACCCGTCCCTCCTCACGCGCGACGGCGTGGCCGCCGCCGACGTCGTCGTGACGATGGGCTGCGGCGAGCAGTGCCCCTTCGTCCCGGGCACGCGCTACCTCGACTGGGAGCTCGACGACCCGAAGGGCCAGGACCTCGACACGGTCCGCCGCATCGTCCACGAGGTGGAGGCCCACGTCCGCGGGCTGCTCGACGAGCTGGGCGTCCGCGCCGCCTGACGCCAGGCCGGTACCCTCGGCGCCGGTCCCTGTGCGAGCCGACGTCGTCCCGCGCGCCACCTCGGCGTCACCGGCGCCGGAACGAGACGAGCCCGCATGCCCCTCCGCACCTCGACCGCGCTGCGCCCTGCCCGCCCGGCGTGGCTGTCCCCGCGCGTCCTGCGCACCGAGGTCCTGGCGGGGCTCGTCGTCGCGCTCGCGCTCATCCCCGAGGCGATCTCGTTCAGCATCATCGCCGGCGTCGACCCGCGCGTCGGGCTGTTCGCGTCCTTCACGATGGCCGTGACGATCGCCGTCGTCGGCGGCCGCCCGGCCATGATCTCCGCGGCGACCGGGGCCATCGCGCTCGTCCTCGCGCCCGTCTCACGCGAGCACGGGGTCGAGTACCTCGTCGCGGCCGTCCTGCTCGGCGGCGTGCTCCAGGTCGTGCTGGGCGCGCTCGGCGTGGCCCGCCTCATGCGCTTCATCCCCCGCAGCGTCATGGTCGGGTTCGTCAACAGCCTCGCGATCCTCATCGCGCTCGCGCAGGTCCCGCACCTCGTCGGCGTGCCGTGGCTCGTCTACCCCCTCGTCGGGGCCGGCCTGGTCGTCATCTTCGGGTTGCCGCGCCTCACGACCGCCGTGCCGGCGCCGCTCGTCGCGATCGTCCTGCTCACGGTCCTCACCGTCACCGCCGCGGTCACCGTCCCGCGGGTCGGCGACATGGGCGAGCTGCCGAGCACGCTGCCCGTCCTCGGGCTGCCCGCGGTCCCCTTCACCGTCGAGACACTCGCGATCATCGCGCCGTACGCGGTGGGCGTCGCCCTCGTCGGGCTCATCGAGTCGCTGCTGACGGCGAAGCTCGTCGACGACCTCACCGACACCGGGTCCGACAAGACCCGCGAGTCGTGGGGTCAGGGCGTGGCGAACGTCGTGACCGGGCTGTTCGGCGGCATGGGCGGCTGCGCGATGATCGGGCAGACCATCATCAACGTGCGCAGCGGGGCGCGGACCCGGCTGTCGACGTTCCTCGCCGGGGTGTTCCTGCTCGTGCTCGTCGTCGCCCTCGGCGACCTCGTGGGGCTCATCCCGATGGCGGCGCTCGTCGCCGTCATGATCCTCGTGAGCGTCTCGACGTTCGACTGGCACAGCGTCGCGCCCGCGACCCTGCGACGGATGCCGAGGAGCGAGACCGCGGTCATGCTGACGACGGTCGTCGTCGTGGTCGCCACCCACAACCTCGCCTACGGCGTCGGGGCGGGCGTCCTGCTCGCGATGGTGCTGTTCGCGCGGCGGGTCGCGCACCTCGTCGAGGTGACGGGGGTCGTCGACCCCGACGGCCGCCAGGTCGTGTACTCGGTGCACGGGCAGCTGTTCTTCGCCTCGAGCAACGACCTCGTCCACCAGTTCGACTACGCGGGCGACCCCGACGACGTCGTCGTCGACCTGTCCGCCGCGCAGGTGTGGGACGCGTCGTCCGTCGCCGCGCTCGACGCCGTCTGCACGAAGTACGCCCGGCGCGGCAAGCGCGTGAGGCTCACGGGCCTCGACGCGCGGAGCGCCCGCATGCACGGCCGGCTCGCGGGGCAGCTGAGCGGCGCGCACTGACGCACCTCACGGGGCGGTGCGGGTGCCGTCCCACCGGGCGGCCGTCGTGCCGGCCGGCACGAGCACGTGGACGGCGTTGCGGTCGACCGTGAACTCCGCCGGGGTGCGGCCGACCACCTCCCCGTCGAGGTTGAGCGGCGTGGCGGGGTCCGTCGTGAGGCGGACCGCGCGCGCCGTCACGTGCTCGACGGCCCGGTGCGCGACGAAGCTGCCGTCCCGCAGGGCCCGCGCGATCCGGACGTGCTCGCGGACCGGGGCCGCGCGGATCGCGTAGACGTCGAGCAGGCCGTCGTCGATCCCGGCCGTCGGGGACGCCGTCGCACCGCCCCCGTGGTGACGGCCGTTCGCCACGGCGACCTGGAGCAGGTCGTCCCACCGCAGGGTCGCCCCGCCGCCGTCGAGCTCGAGCGTCGCGGTGAACGGCGTGTGGTGCCGGTACGCGCGCAGCAGCGCCACGCCGTAGGCGGCCGGGCCCAGGCGCCGCTTGAGGCCCGGGTCGAGGGCCTCGGTCACCCCGACCGACAGCCCGGCGGAGGCGACGTTGACGAAGCCGCGGCCACCCGCCCTGCCGAGGTCGACGTCGACGACGTGACCGCGCGCGACGACCTCGCACGCGGCGTCGAGCCGGGTCGGCAGGTGCAGCGTGCGGGCCAGGTCGTTCGCGGTGCCGAGCGGGAGCAGGCCGAGCACGGTCGCCGGTGGGCGAGCAGGCCGGCCGCACACGACAGGGACCCGTCGCCGCCACCGACGACGACGACGTCGGGGTCCGTGGCGAGGACCGCCGCGAGACGGCTCTCGAGCGCGTCGCCGGAGCCGACGGAGTGCTCGGCCGTCACGACGACGCCGTGGCGACGCAGCGCCTCGCTCGCGCGGGCGAGGCCGCCGCTGCCGCGCCGGGCGCCCTCGTTGACGACGAGCGCGACCGCGCGCGCGTCCCGGGTCCCCTGCACGTGGCGCAGCATCCCCGACCAGCCTGGGTGCCCGCTGTGCGGGTGCTCAGCGACCGAGGAGCCGGTCGGTGGCCTCCCGCCACACCCACGACCACGACGGGTAGGCGTGGTGGGGGCTCGTGCCGCCGAGGCCCTCGGCCCCGGCCACCCACTCGGGCACCGTGAGCCCGAGCCGGCCCACGAGGGCCGCCTCCGCGACGAGCTCCCCGGCGCGGGGGCCGACGAGCAGCGCCCCCCGCAGCCGGAGGTCGGCGTCCGCCCACACCTCGACCCACCCGGTGGGCCGGCGACCACCGACCCCCGCGAGCAGGGCGCGGTCGACGCGGGACAGCGGGACGCGGGCGTGGCGCGGCCCGTCGAGGTCGCCGACCGCGGCGACCTCCGGGTCGGTCCACACCACGCGGGGCGCCCACCTCACGGCACCGGCCTCCGGCACGGACACCCCGAGCAGGGTCGCGGCCGCGCGCCGGCCGTGCGCGGCGGCGACGTGCGTCGTCGGCTGCAGGCCGGTGACGTCGCCGGCCGCCAGCAGGCCGGGGACGCTCGTCCGCAGGGCGTCGTCGACGGCGACCGCGCCGTCGTCCCGCACGAGCAGCGTGGCGCCCTCCGGGTGTCCGACGTCCTCGAGCGGCGGGACGACCGGGCGACGACCCGTCGCGAGCAGGACGAGGGCGTCCGCGGGCACCGACGGGGTGACCGCGGCCGTCCGCACGTCCACCCCGTCGGCCGTCAGCACCCGGCCGAGCGCCTCGCCCACCGCAGGGGGCAGTCCGGGGAGCACCCACTCGGCCCGCTCGTGCAGCGTGACGGCGAGGCCGAGCCGTCCGAGGGCCTGGGCGAGCTCGACGCCGCCGGGCCCGGCGCCGACGACGGCCACGGCCGCCCGCTCGCCGCTCGTGTGCAGGTGCGCGTCGAGGGCGTCGAGCCAGCCGTCGGTCGTCGTCGAGCGCACCCCGCCGGGCACCCACGCCGGCGCCGCGACCGGCCGGGACCCGGTGGCGAGGACGACACCGCGTCCCGGCCGCCACCGCCGGTCGGTCCCGACGACCTCCGGCACCGCGCCGCCTGTGCGGAGCACGACGCGGTCGCGGACGACCTCGACGCCGGCCGCGCCCAGCACGGTGGGCGACTCGAGCCGGGCGACGCGCTCGACGCAGGCGCGGGCGTGCGCGACGGCGTCGCCCGCCCCGAGTCCTGCGGCGGCGGCCTCGAGCAGCGCCTTGGACGGCACGCAGCCGTGCCACGTGCAGTCCCCGCCGAGCGGGCCGGCCGCCACGAGGACCACCGACAGGCCCCCGGCGCGCGCCGTCGTCGCGGCCGCCAGACCGGCCGCGCCGCCCCCGACGACGACGACGTCCGGCTCCGTCCCTGCCACACCCCGGATCCTGCCGTGCGGGTGGCACGACCGGGGTCCCGGCATCCGCCGGGTGCCGCCGTGCCGTACCCCGGTCGTGAGGACTCATCCCGTCCGAGCGGGCCGACTGTGGTCGGATACCCGCGTGTCGCCGTCCCCGACCCACCTGCCCTCCCGCCGCCACGCCCTCGCGCTCCTCGGGGCCGGGGCCGGCGCCGGCCTCCTCGCCGCGTGCGGGGGGAGCGACGCCGGGTCCGCGCCGACCGCGGCCCCGGCCGCGGGGGCCCCGGCCTTCGACGGCGAGACGATCCGCGTCGCGACGTTCACCAACAACCACGCGGCCGCGCCGTTGTTCTGGCCCGACCACGCCCCCGAGGGTCTGACGGTCGTCGTGCAGACGCTCGGCAGCGGCACCGACATGAACGTCGCCCTCGAGAACGGCGACCTCGACTTCGCGCTGTTCGGGCTCGTCAACGGCTTCATCCAGGCCGAGGAGGGCATCGGCTCGCGGATCGTCGCCATGGGCGCCGAGAAGGGCGCCGGGCTCGTCGTGCCGGCCGACTTCGACGGCGAGGACGTGACGGCGCTCGCCGGACGTCGCATCGGCTGGCAGGGACCGGCGTTCCAGTACCTGCTGCTCCTGGAGCTGCTCGAGGACGCCGGGCTCGACCCCGACCGTGACGTCGAGCTCGTCGCCGTCGACTGGAACGACATGCCGGCGGCCCTCGCCGGTGGCGACGTCGACGCGTACATGGGCACGGAGCCGAACCCGTCGCGCTCGGTCGCCGACGGGACCGGCCGCCGGCTCGTCGACCCCTACTCGACGCCGGCGGGGTCGCTCAACAGCGCGATCTGGGCGTCCCGGACCGTGCTCGACCGGCCCGACCTGCTGCGCGCCGCCTCCGCCATGCAGGTGGCCGCGGCCGAGCAGCTGTCGCCGGGCGGGGAGAACGACGCCGAGCAGTGGCGGGCGCTCACCGTCGACGGCTTCGGCTACGACGAGGCCGTGTACGAGGCGCTGCTCCCCAACGTCGGTGCGGTCGGCCGCTTCGACGACACGTGGCGCGGGCAGGCGCTCGCGCAGGCGGAGCGGATGGTGGCGCTCGGGCTGCTGCAGCAGGTGCCGGGCGACGACGTTTTCCGCCTCGACGAGCAGGTGTGATGGTCGACCCCGACACCGACGCGCTCGCCGGGCTCGCGGCGCCTGCGAGGGCTCCCGAGCGGCACCCCGTCCCGCGCCGTCGCCGGCGGCCCGTCGTCACCCGCGTGGTGCTCGGGGCCGTCGTGCCCGTCACCCTGGTCGCGCTCTGGCAGGCGCTCGGCAGCATCGGGGCACTGCGGACGTTCGTGCCCACCCCGTTCGAGGTGGCGGTCGCGTTCGCCGCGTTCCTCGACCCGACCGCCACCGGACCGGCCCTGCCGGGGACGGTCGGCTTCGCCGGGCAGGGGCTCGCGCACGTCGGCGCGAGCGTGCAGCTGCTGCTGTCCGCCTACGTGGTCGCCGTCGCGATCGGCGTGCCCGCCGGCGCGGCCCTCGCCCTGTCGCCCCTGTTCCGCTCGCTCACCGACCCGATGGTCCAGGGCCTGCGCGCCATCCCGATCTTCGCGTGGCTGCCGCTCGCCATCGTGTGGTTCGGGCTCGGGCCCGCCCCGGCACGCTTCCTCGTCGTCGTCGGGGCGGTGTTCCCGATCCTCGTGGCGACCGCGGACGCCGTCGCCCGGGTGCCGCGCGCGTGGGTGGAGACCGCCCGCATGCTCGGCACCCCGCGCCGGCAGCTCCTCCGCCGCGTCTACCTGCCCGCCGCCCTCCCGGGGATCGTCGTCGGCTGCCGGCTCGGGGTCTCGCTGGGGTGGATGAGCGTCATCGTCGGGGAGTTCGTCTCCACGAGCACCCTCGGCATCGGCGTGATGATGGACAGCGCCCGCATGACGGGGCGGCTCGACCAGGTCGTCGTCGGCATGGTGTGCTTCGCCGTCCTCGGCCTGCTGAGCGACACCGTGCTGCGCGTCGCGAGCGCGCGCTGGACCCGCTGGGCGCGCACGTGACCGGTGACAGGCCGGGAGCCGTCGTCGAGGTGCAGCGGCTGAGCGTCGCGTACGACGACCTGCTCGTCGTCGACGACGTGTCCTTCTCCGCCGCCCCCGGCGAGGTCCTCGCCGTGCTCGGCCCCTCCGGCTGCGGGAAGACGACCCTCCTGCGGACGCTCGCGGGGCTCGTCACCCGCGAGAACGCGTCGGTCCGGGGCGAGGTGCGGGTCGACGGCGAGCGCGTGACGGGTCCCTCGGCGTCGCGGGGGATCGTCGCGCAGCGCGCGGACCTGTTCGGCTGGCTCGGCGTGCGCGACAACATCGCGTGGGGGCCGCGCGCCGCCGGGCGGCGCGACGCCCTCGAGGTCGCCGACCGGCTCGTCGCCGAGACGGGCCTCCAGGGCTTCGCCCGCACCCTGCCCGCGCACCTGTCCGGCGGCATGCGGCAGCGGGCGGCGCTCGCCCAGGTCCTCGCGAACGAGCCGCCCGTCCTCCTGCTCGACGAGCCCTTCGCCGCCCTCGACGCCCAGACCCGGCTCCGGCTGCAGGAGTGGCTCCGCGAGCTGCTGCGCCGGCGTCGCCCGACCGTCGTCCTCGTCACCCACGACGTCGACGAGGCCCTCCTCCTCGGCGACCGGCTCGTCCTCCTCACGTCCCGGCCCACGACGGTGGCGGAGACGCTGCCGGTCGAGCTCGGCGACATGCGGGGCCGCTCGACGATGACGGACCCGACGTTCGTCGCGCTCAAGCAGCGGGTGCTCCAGCAGGTCATGGATGCCTGAGGCTGCTCCCGCGTACGACCGGGACGCCGTCGAGGTCGTCCGGGAGCCCTGGTGCGGCGGTGACGTCCTGTCGTACCGGCCGCGGCCGCGGGACGTGCTCGACGTCCTCGACCACGCCGTCCGGCACCGCCCGGACGCCGTCGCCTTGGTCGACGCCCGCGACGGTCGCTCACGGACGGCCCGGCAGCTGGCCGCGGACGTCGTCGCGACGGCCGAGGAGTGGACGGCCGCCGGCCTCGAGCCCGGGGACGGCGTCGGGATCGCCGCCGCCAACGGCGGCGACCACCTCGTCGCCCTGCTCGCGTGCGCGGCGACCGGCGCGGTGGCCGTCGGGCTGTCCCCGCGCCTCGCGGTCGGTCAGTGGCGTTACCAGCTCGCCCACTCCCGCTGCCGCTGGCTGCTCCACGAGCCGCACGACGACGAGCACGCGGCCCTCGCCCGCGCGGCCGTCGACGGCGTGCCCGGGGTGCGGCGCATCCCGTCGCTGGCGTCCACGGGCTCGCCGGCGACCGACGACTGGGAGCGGTTCCAGGCGACCCGCACGCCCGCCGCCCCCGACCAGCCCTACCAGGTCGTCTACACCTCCGGCAGCACCGGCCGACCGAAGGCGAGCCAGGTCGTCCACCGGGCGTCCGTCCACTCCGGCATCGCCTACGACCGCCTGCTCCGGCTTCGGCCCGGGGACTCCTCCGGGGTGCTGTTCTCCCTCGGCTACATCAGCGCGGTGCACGCCCACGTGCTGCCGGCGCTGCTGTCGGGCGCGCGGCTCGTCATGCTGCCGACGGGGTCGCCGCGCACGTGGGTCGAGCAGCTCGCCCGCTTCGACGTGACGTGGGCGTACGCGGTCCCGTCGTGGTGGTCCCTCGCGCTGCGCGAGCCCGGTCTGTCCGGTGCCGGGCTGCCCCGGCTGCGGCTCGCGGGCGCAGGCGGCTCGCCGTTCCCCGACCGGCTGCGCGACGCCCTCGCGGCGCGGCTGCCGGACGCCGAGCTGCTCAACGTCTACGGGCTCAGCGAGACCCACTCCCCCGCGACGGTCCTGCGCGGGCGGGAGCTGTGGGAGCACCCCGGCGCCGCGGGGCGGCCGCTGGAGGTCGTGGAGGTCGAGGTCCGCGACCCCGACGCACCGGGCGGCGCGGCCCTGCCGGACGGGACGCCCGGGGAGGTGTGGCTGCGGTCCTCGCTCGTCACGACCGGCTACGCCGGGGACCCGGCGGCGAGCGCGGCCGCGGTGCGGGCCGGGGCGTTCCGCACCGGGGACGTGGGCGTGCTCCACCGCGACGGCTCCGGAGGGGTGCTCACGCTGCTGGACCGCGTGAAGGACCTCGTCAACCGGGCCGGGGTCAAGGTGTACTCCGCCGAGGTCGAGCGGGTGCTCGCGGAGCACCCGGGGATCGCGGACGCGGCGTGCGTCGCGGTGCCGGACCCCCGGGCGGGGGAGACCGTCGCCGTCGTGCTCGTCGCGAGCGGGCCGGGCCCGCACCCGACCGACCCGGAGGTGCGGGCGTGGGTGCGGGAGCGGCTCGGGACCAGCGCGGTGCCGTCCGTCCTCCGCCGGGTCGAGGCCCTCCCCCGGGGCGGGACCGGGAAGACGGACAAGCCGGCGCTGCGGCGGCTGCTCGCCGCGGAGGGCGCGCCGCCGCCCGGCTGACCCACCGGCGGCCTAGCGTGACGCCGTGGCAGTCGTCGACAACGCGGTCTACGTCGCCGGCCGCCGGGTCGCGGCACCGGAGGGCCTCGAGGAGACGTACCGGGTCATGCGCGAGCGGGACGGCCTCGGCTGGATCGGGCTGTACCGCCCGGAGCACGCGGAGGTCGAGTCGCTGTCGGAGCACTTCGACCTGCACGCGCTCGCCGTCGAGGACACCGTGACCGCCCACCAGCGGCCGAAGCTCGAGCGGTACGGTCACGTGCTCTTCACCGTCCTGCGCCCCGCGCGCTACCTCGAGGCGGAGGAGCGGGTGGAGTTCGGCGAGCTCCACGTCTTCACCGGGCCCGACTTCGTCGTCACCGTCCGGCACGCGGAGTCCCCCGACCTGTCGCGGGTCCGGGCCCGGTTGGAGGACGAGGCCGGCGAGGGCCTGCTCCGCCTCGGGGCGGAGGCGGTCCTCTACGCGGTCCTCGACGAGGTCGTCGACGAGTACGAGCCGGTCGTCGACGGCCTCGAGAACGACATCGACGAGATCGAGGACCAGGTGTTCGCCGGCGACCCCGAGGTCTCCCGCCGGGTCTACGAGCTGCTGCGTGAGGTCGTGGCGTTCCAGCGCGCCACGCACCCGCTGCCCGCGATGCTCGACTCCCTGCGCGACGGGTTCGACCGCTACGGCGTCGACGAGGAGCTGCGCCGGCACCTGCGCGACGTCGAGGACCACGTCGTGCGGGTCGTCGAGCGGGTCGACGCCTTCCGTGCCCTCCTCCACAGCATCCTGACGGTGAACGCGACCCTCGTCGCCCAGCGGCAGAACGAGGCGAGCCTCCGGCAGAGCGAGGAGGTGAAGAAGATCTCGGCGTGGGCGGCGATCCTCTTCGCGCCGACACTCGTGGGCACCGTCTACGGCATGAACTTCCGCGTCATGCCGGAGCTGGGCTGGCGCCTGGGGTATCCCTTCGCGCTGCTGCTGATGCTCGGGGTGTGCGTCGGGCTGTACGCCGTCTTCAAGCGGCGCCGCTGGCTCTAGGGGCGTCACGGACCGTTGCGATCCGGTAACGGGTGTCGCGCCCGTTGGACCGGAGGTGCCCGTATCGGGCTCCATGGGGACGTGCGTCCCGCCCCGACCCTCCGCTCCGCGGCCGTCCTCACGGCGGCCGCGCTCGGCCTCAGCGGCTGCAGCGTCGGGTGGGCCGGGACCACGGAGGCGGCGACGCCCGCTGCGCCTGTCACGACCGTCGCCGACACGGAGTCGACGCCCACCCCCTCGGCCCCCGAGCCGACGCCCGAGCCCACCCCCGAGCCCACCCCCGAGCCCACCCCCGAGCCCACCCCCGAGCCCACCCCCTCGGCCACGCCGGACGTCACGCCCGAACCGAGCCCGTCGACCGCCACGAGCGAGCCCGTCGACGACGGCGTCGTGCGCCCCGGGGACTCCGGCGACGACGTCCTCGCCGCGCAACAGCGGTTCGCGGACCTCGGCTACTGGCTCGGCGAGGTCGACGGCTCGTACGGCCCGCTCACCACCCAGGCCGTCCTCGCCCTGCAGAAGGCCGCGGGCCTGCAGCGCGACGGCGTGCTCGGGCCCCGCACCCAGGCCGCGCTCGCGGCGGGCACCCGGCCGCAGGCGCGAGGCGGTGACGGCGTCGAGATCGACCTCGACCGGCAGCTGCTCCTCGTCGTGCGCGGCGGGCGGGTCGAGCTCGCCCTCAACACGTCCACGGGCACCGGGGGCCGCTGGCCCACCCCGACGGGTCGCTACGCGGTCGAGCGCGCGATCGACGGCATGCGCGAGGCACCCCTCGGTGACCTGTGGCGGCCGCGGTACTTCAACCGCGGCATCGCCGTGCACGGGTCTCCCAGCATCCCCGCGTACCCGGCTTCGCACGGCTGCGCCCGGGTGTCGTTCGCGGCGATGGACATGCTGTGGGCGCGCGACCTCATGCCGATCGGCTCCTCGGTCCACGTGTACTGACGCCCGGCAGGAGCGGCTGGTGGCGATCGCGCGGGTCGGGATCTCCGGCTGGACGTACCCGCCGTGGCGCGGGGTCTTCTACCCGCCGGGCCTGCCGCAGAAGCGCGAGCTCGCCTACGCCGCGGAGCGGCTGGCGACCGTCGAGCTCAACGGCTCCTTCTACTCGCTGCAGCGTCCGGAGAGCTACCGGTCGTGGGCGGCGGCGACCCCGGACGACTTCGTCTTCGCGGTCAAGGGTGGCCGGTTCATCACCCACATGAAGCGGCTCGCGGACGTGCGCGTGCCGCTCGCGAACTTCGTCGCCAGCGGCGTCCTCGCGCTCGGGCACCGGCTCGGCCCGGTGCTGTGGCAGCTGCCTCCGACGCTCGCCTTCGACGCCGGCCTCCTCCACGACTTCCTCCGTCTGCTGCCCCGCTCGACGGGCGCCGCGGCCGCGCTCGCCCGCGAGCACGACGCACGGCTCGAGGGCCGCGCGGAGACGACGACCGACGCCGACCGCCCGCTGTGCCACGCGCTGGAGGTACGGCACGAGTCCTTCCGCGACCCGGCGTTCCTCGCGCTGGCCGAGCGCCACGGTGTCGCCGTCGTCGTCGCCGACACCGCCGGTCGCTGGCCGCTCATCGACGAGGCGACCGCCGGCTTCGCCTACGCCCGCCTGCACGGTGAGACCGAGCTCTACACGAGCGGCTACGACGACGAGGCCCTCGACCGCTGGGAGGCCCGGGTGGGTCGGTGGCTCACCGACGGCCGCGACGCCTTCGTGTACTTCGACAACGACGTCAAGGTCCGGGCGCCGTTCGACGCGCTCGCCCTCGCGGGACGTCTCGCTCGAGTCGTGGGCTCGCGAGAAGAGGAGCTGTGATCTGCCCGTCCCTAGGGTCGTGGCGTGCTCACCGCGCTCGTCTTCGGCGTGCTGGGGTCGAGCGCGCTCGTCGTCGGCGGCGCGCTCGGCGCCTACTGGGACGCGCCGCGCCGCCTGACCGGGGTCTTCCTCGCCTTCGCCAGCGGCACCCTCATCTCGGCGCTGGCGTTCGAGCTGTTCCCCGAGGCCGTCGAGCTCGGCGGCATCCTCGCCGCTGCCGGCGGACTCGTCGCCGGCGCCACCGTGTTCGTCGTCGTCAACACGTGGCTCGACGCCGCCACGCTCGAGCGGAGCGGGACGCCCGAGGAGCTGCCCGGCGCGGACGCGCTCGACGAGGACGTCACCGACGAGCTCGCGCCGGCCACCGCCGACCAGCGGGAGAAGGTGGAGGAGCTCGCTGAGCGGAGCGACCCGCACGGCGCGGGGCCCGGTGTCGGCGCCGGCGTCGGCCTGGCCCTCCTCGCCGCGGTCACGCTCGACGGGGTCCCGGAGAACCTCGCCCTCGGCGTGTCGCTCGTCGGCGGCGAGGGCGCCGCCGGCGGCGTCGCGCTCCTCGTCGCCATCGTCGCGTCGAACCTGCCGGAGGCGCTCGTCGGGGGCATCGCGATGCGTCGAGGCGGCCGGGGACCGGTCTTCGTCATCGGCATCTGGTCGCTCGCCGCGGCCGCACTCACGGTCGCGGTGGTCCTCGGGTACGGGCTGCTGTCCGGGGCCGACCCGCTCGTGCTCGCGCTCGCGCTCTCCTTCGCCGGCGGGGCCGTCCTCGCCTCGCTCGCCGACACGCTGATGCCGGAGGCGTTCGAGCACGGCAAGCCCCTCAACGCGTTCGCGACGGCCGCGGGGTTCCTCGTGTCGTTCGTGCTCGCGGGCTGACGCGACGTCGCGCGTCGCGCGTCGCGCCCGAGCCGTGGTCGTTCACGCGTGCCCGACCTCGGGGGAGGGGATGGCGTCAGGTCGATGCGACGTGAGCAGTCGCGACGGAAGCCGCTCACGTCGCATCGACGGACCCACCACCCCCTCGGAGACCGTTCACGCGTGAACGAGGTGCCGCGGGACGCGGTCGGCGGCACGCTGCCGTCGTGGCCGAGCGACGGAGCCGTCAGCAGCACACCCCGCGCGGGAGCACCGGTCCGTGCGTGTTCTGCCGGATCGTGGCCGGCGAGCTGCCCGCCCACGAGGTGCTCCGCACCGACGCCCTCGTCGCGTTCCTCGACAGCCACCCGCTGTTCCCCGGTCACGTCCTCCTCGTGCCCACCGTGCACGTGCAGACCCACGACGCGCTGCCGCTCGACCTCGCGCTCGACTGGCTCGACGCCTCCCAGCGGCTCCAGCGCGCCGTCGAGCAGGCGACGGGCGCCGACGGCGCGCTGCTCCTCGTCAACAACGTCGTGAGCCAGTCTGTCCCCCACGTCCACCAGCACGTGATCCCCCGGCGTCGCGGTGACGGCCTCCGGTTCTGGCTGGGACCGCGGCGGCCGTACGCCGACGACGCGCGGGCGGCCGCGACCGCGACCGCGGCAGCGATCCGGGCGGCGCTCAGCCCGCCCGCGGGGCGTACATGATGACGGCCACGCCGACGAGGCAGAGGGCCGCGCCGACGAGGTCGAAGCGGTCGGGGCGGAAGCCGTCGACGACGACGCCCCACGCGAGCGACCCGGCGACGAACACGCCGCCGTACGCCGCGAGGACGCGTCCGAAGTTCGCGTCCGGCTGGAGCGTGGCGACCACGCCGTACAGCCCCAGCGCGACGAACCCGAGACCGACGAAGAGGAGTCCTCGCTCCTCGCGCAGCCCCTGCCACACGAGCCACGCCCCGCCGATCTCGAACAGCGCGGCGAGGGCGAACAGTGCGACGGACTGCAGGACCGGCATGTCGGTGATCCTGCCGCGTCGCGGCTACCAGGCGACCCGCCAGTCGGGCGGGGGGTCCTCCCCGACCCGCCCGTCGACGGCCTCGCGGAGCAGGTCGGCGTGCCCCGTGTGCCGGCCGTACTCCTCGAGCAGGTCGAAGAGGAGCCGGCGGAGGCTCACGGTGAGCTCGGGGCGACCGAGGTGGACGCGCTGGTCGAGGCCGTCGTCGGCGAGCGCCGCGGCGAAGCGCTCGCGCGAGCGGACGACCGCGTCGTCGTACCAGCGGTAGAGCTGCTCGGGCTCGTCACCCGCGGCGCTGGTGAAGGAGGAGTCGTGGGCGCCCTCCTCGAACGGCTCCCCGGGACGCTGACCGGCCAGGCGCCACGTCGAGATCTCCTCCTCGACGACCGCGAGGTGCTTGAGCAGCCCGCCGAGGGTGAGCGCGGAGGCACCGACACGGACCGCCAGCCCCACGGCGTCGAGCCCGTCGGCCTTCCAGCGGAAGGTCGCGCGCTGCCGGTCGAGCGCACCGAGCAGGTGCGCGGCCTCCTCACCGGCCAGCGGCGGCTCCCACGGCGGGTCGGATGCGGCCGTCGTCTGCTCGCTCACCGCGCCCGGCGCCTCTCGCGTGCCCGCCGGGCCCGGCGCACCGCGTCCTCCGCGACGCGCCGGAGCCGTCGGCTGGCACGTCGTGCGCCTTCGAACTCCGTCGCGAGGATCGCGAGCCCGCCGAGCACGATGAGGGTCCCCGGCCCCGGCAGGGGCATGAGGACGATCCCGACCAGGACGACGAGCCCGCCGAGGACGCCGACCAGGACGCGGTAGACCCGGTCGGTGTGACGGCTTCGGCGGATGGCCTCGCGGACGCTCACGGGCACGAGAGTAGGTCGCCGACGGCCGGGACGACCTCCGGCTGACCCCCGGGAACGGGTCGGGCCCGCCCGCCGTTGCCCGGGCATGGAGCTCACCTGCCCCAAGTGCCACGGGACCATGCGGACGTACGAGCGGAACGGGGTCCACGTCGACCAGTGCACGGAGTGCCGCGGCATCTTCCTCGACCGCGGGGAGCTGGAGCGGCTCATGGACGCCGAGTCGACCTACTACGGACAGGGGACGCCGCAGTCCTCCGCGGCCCCGGCGCACAGGGGCGGGTCCCCCGGCTCGTCGCAGAGCTCCCAGTCGTCGCTCGGCGGGCTGGTCGGCGAGGTCCTGCAGCAGGTCAAGGCGCAGCAGGGCGGTGGCCACCGCCAGCAGCACGGTCAGCAGCCGTACCGGAAGAAGTCGAAGTCGTCGTTCCTCGGCGAGATCTTCGGCTGACCCGCACCTCTGCGGCTCGTCCGAGTCGCCGATCGCGCCCCCAGGACTAGCCTCTCCTGCACCACGGGAGGTCAGCATGGGGATCGCCACGACGCTCACGACCGCGGTGGCGCACGCCGCCTCCACCACACCGACGGAGGGGGCGGGCTCCGACCCGGGCTGGGTGTCGGTCCTCCCGCCCGTCGTCGCGATCGCGGCGGCCCTGCTGTCGCGGCAGGTGCTGCCGTCGCTGTTCCTGGGCGTGTGGGTCGGGGCGTGGCTCGTCCAGGGGCTCACTGTGAGCGGGCTGTGGTTCGGCCTGCTCGACGTGCCGAACCGGTGGGTGCTGGAGGCGATCGCGCCGCCGGACGGCGACTCGAGCCACGCCTCCATCATGATCTTCACGATCCTCATCGGCGGGCTCGTCGGGATCATCGCGTGCAACGGCGGGACGATGGGCATCGTCAAGGCGGTCACGCGCTGGACCACCTCCCGACGTCGCGGGCAGACCGTGACCGGCGCCCTCGGTCTCGTCATCTTCTTCGACGACTACGCGAACACCCTCGTCATCGGGAACTCGATGCGGCCCGTCACCGACCGGCTCCGCATCAGCCGCGAGAAGCTCGCGTACATCGTCGACTCGACGTCCGCCCCCGTCGCCTCGCTCGCGCTCATCTCGACGTGGATCGGCTTCGAGGTCGGCCTCATCGAGGAGGCCCTCGCCTCCGCGGGGATCGACGAGTCGGCGTACGGCGTCTTCGTGTCGTCGCTGCCGTACCGGTTCTACCCGGTGCTCGCCCTGCTGCTCGTCTTCGCCGTCGCACTCAGCGGCCGGGACATCGGGTCGATGCGCCGCGCGGAGCAGCGGGCGCTCTCCGGCCAGGTGTCGCGCAGGGACGACCTCGCGAGCGGGTCCGACGACGAGCTCGCGGCGAAGGAGGGCGCGCCGCACCGGCTCGTCAACGCCGTCGTGCCGCTCCTCGTGCTCGTCGGCGCGACGCTCGGCTTCCTCTTCGTCACGGGCGAGGGCAGCGGCGTCCGCGAGATCGTCGGCAGTGCGGACTCCTACGCCTCCCTCATCTACGGCTCGATCCTCGCGGTCGTCGTGGCGGGCGTCATGACGGTCGCGCAGCGGGTGCTGAGCCTCGGCGAGACGGTGCGGGCGTGGTTCGCGGGCGTGAAGTCTGTCATCTACGTGCTCATCGTCCTCGTCCTCGCGTGGTCGCTGTCGGCGGTGGCGGACGAGCTCGGCACCGCCGACTACGTCGCCGGTCTGCTCGGGGACAGCATCGCGCCGTGGCTGCTCCCGGCCGTGCTGTTCGTCGTGGCGGCCGCGACGGCGTTCGCCACCGGCACGTCGTGGGGGACCATGGCGATCCTCATGCCGCTCGCGGTGCCGCTGTCGGTGGCGGTGTCCGAGCTGTCGGGCGTCACCGGTGAGGCACTGCTGCCCGGTCTCTTCGCCGCGGTGTCGACCGTCCTCGCCGGCGCTGTGTGGGGCGACCACGTCTCGCCGATCAGCGACACGACGGTCCTGTCGTCGCTCGCGTCCGGCTGCGACCCCGTCGACCACGTCCGCACCCAGATGCCGTACGCCTTCCTCGCCGGCGGCGTGAGCGTCGTGGCGCTGCTGGGGGTCGGGGCGGGACTGCCGTGGTGGGTCGTGTGGCCGCTCGCGCTGGCCGCCGTGCTCGGTGGCCTGCGGCTGCTGGGTCGGCACACCGAGGAGGAGCCCGACCACGGACGGGTCGAGGTCGACGTGCGGGAGGGCGCGGCGCAGCGGACGGACGGCTGACGCGCCCGGCTCCCGCGCTACAGCAGACCGCGGTCGCGGGCCGTCCTGGCCGCCGCCACCCGGTTCGACGCACCGAGCTTCGCCATCGCCTCCGACAGGTAGTTGCGCACCGTGCCGTCGGACAGGTGCAGCCGGGCGGCGATGTCCGCGTTCGCCAGGCCCTCGCCGGCCAGCCGCAGCACCTGCCGCTCCCGGTCGGTGAGCGGGTCGTCCTCGCCCCACGCGTCGGCGGCGAGCTCGGGATCGACGGCGCGGCCACCGCGGTGGACGGTGCGGATCGCGTCGGCGAGAGCGCTCGCGGGCGAGTCCTTCAGCAGGTACCCGGCGGCCCCGGCGTGGAGCGCCCGCCGCAGGTACCCGGTGCGGGCGAACGTCGTGACGATGACGACCCTGGTCGGCAGGCTCCGACGGCGGACCTCGGCCGCGACCTCGAGTCCCGTCATTCCGGGCATCTCGATGTCGGTGAGCAGCACGTCCGGCTCGCGGGCGAGGACGAGCCGGAGCGCCTGCTCGCCGTCCGGCGCGCTGCCGACGACCGTCATGTCGGGCTCCAGACCGAGCAGGGTCCCCAGCGCACCGAGCACCATGAGCTGGTCCTCGGCGAGGACGAGCCGGATCGTCACGGTTCCACCGCCGCCGCCGGGCCGGTCGGCGTGCGCGGCACGGGCGGCGACGCCGCGAGCGGCAGCTCGACGCGGACCCGCGTGCCGTCCGCGACGGTCACGTCCACCGCGCCGCCGAGGGCGGAGACCCGCTCGCGCATGCCGGTGAGCCCGGCGCCCTCCGGGCCGTCGGCGCCACGACCGTCGTCGGTGACCTCGAGGACGGCCGTCCCACCGTCGAGCGCGCCGTCGATGCGGGCGGCGGTGGCGGCGGCGTGCCGGACGACGTTCGTCACGCACTCGCGGACGGCGAGGGCGAGGACGGACTCGTGCGCGGCGGGCAGCGCGGGAAGCTCGACGTCGACGTCGACGTCCACCCCCGCGGCCGTGAGTGCGCGGTGCGCCCGGGCGAGCTCGGCGTCGAGCCCACCGGCGCGGTAGCCGGCCACGGCCGTCCGCACCTCGCCGAGCGCCTCTCGGGCGATCTGCTCGATGTCGTGCACCTCCGCCGCCGCCCGCTCGGCGTCGAGCGGGACCAGGCGACCCGCGAGCTCCACCTTCACCACGACGACCGACAGGGTGTGGCCCAGGAGGTCGTGGAGGTCGCGGCCGATCCGCTCCCGCTCCGCGAGCGCGGCGAGACGTTCGATCTCGGCGTCCGCGCGACGGAGACGGCGCCGGGTCCGACCCCGCTCGGCGTCGACGACGTTGACGGCGCCGACGACGACGGTGAACACGAACGCGGGGGCGAGGGCGAGGAACCGCCACGGCATCGGCGCCGGCGACACGACGAGCATGAGCAGGAGGACACCGAGCAGGCCGCCGATCGCGGTGAGTGCGCGTCGGACGGGCTCGAGGTACGCGACGGCGGCGGCCGCGTAGATGACGAAGACGCTGGCGCCGCTGTTGACGAGCGACCCGACGAGACCCAGCAGGGCCATGGCGCCCGCGAGGACGAGCACCGCCCGGTCGCTGCGCGGTCGCGTCACGGCGAGGTACAGCGGGAGGAAGAGCGCGACGAGGACCCCGACGAGGACCCAGTCGAGGGGTCCCGCGTCGGGGTCGAACGCCGGCTGGAACACGAGCGAGCCGAGGTACGCGAGCCACAGGTAGCGCACGTACCGGGCGCCGCGGGGCTCGTCGTCGTCGCTCATGCCGGTCGCCTCATCCGTAGGTCCGGCCCTCGTCGCGCCGGAACCCCCAGGCTGCCACGGCGAGGAACCCCGCGGTGAACAGCGCGAGCGCACCGACGTGGACGAGGGGCGAGCCGCCCTCCGACGCCCCGAACGTGCCGAGCGACAGCTGGGCGAAGTGGTACGGCGGCAGGAACGGAGCCGCGACCTGGACGACGGACGGCAGCTGGCTGATCGGGATCCACAGCCCGGAGGCGAAGGCCATCGGGAGGTAGACGAGGTTGAGGACGGCGGGGGCGGAGTTCGGCCCCACGAGGTAGCCGCAGGCGAGTCCCATGGCGGAGAACGGGAGCGCCCCAGCGACGAGCACGAGCGCGAGGGTCCCCCACTCCGTGACGGGCAGCCGGACACCACCGACGGTGACGGCGAGGAGCGACAGGGCGAGGACGATGATGGCGGCGACCGCGGTGCTCATCACGACTTTGGCGACGAAGTACGCGAGGGGCGGCATCGGCGAGACGCGCTTGAGCCGCATCCAGCCCTGCCCGCGCTCCGTCGCGACGGAGACACCGAAGCCGAAGAGCGCGGCGCCGATGACGCCGAAGGCGCCGTACGTCGCGAGCATGTAGGTCGTGACGCCCACCCCGCCGGCGGTCCGCTCCCCGAAGGTCAGGCCGAAGATCACGTAGAACATGACGGGGAAGGCGATGGTGCTGATGGCGAAGACGGGGATGCGGAGGAGCTTGAGGAGCTCGTGGACCGCCTCGGTGCGGTAGACGGCGAGTGTGCGGTCGAGGCGGCGGTCGAGGCGGCGGTCGAGGGTCGTCGTGGTCATGGTCGTCTCCTGTCAGCGGGTCGAGGTGGTGAGCGCGAGGAAGGCTTCCTCGAGGGTCGGCTCTGTGACGGTGAGCCCGGCGAGGTCGGCGTCGCCGGCGAGCAGCCGGCGCACCACCGCTTCCGACTCGGCGACGAGGACCTCGAGCCACGGACCCTGCCGCTCGACGTGGAGGACGCCCGGCCAGGTCCCGACGTCGGCGACGGCGGCGCACGTGCGGGCGCGGACGCGTCGGCCGGGCACGAGGGACTTGATGTGCTCGGGCGTGCCCTCGGCGAGCACGCGTCCGTGGTCGAGCACCACGACCCGGTCGGCGAGGGCGTCGGCCTCCTCGAGGTAGTGCGTCGTGAGGACGACCCCGCGACCGGCGCGGGTCAGGTCGCGGAGCGTCGCCCACAGGGTGCGCCGGACGTCGACGTCGAGCCCGGTCGTCGGTTCGTCGAAGAACAGGAGCTCGGGGTCGCCGCACAGGGCGAGACCGAACAGCACCCGACGCTGCTGGCCGCCCGAGAGCTCACCGAACAGCCGGCGCTCGAGGCCGTCGAGGCCGGCGGCCTGCACGACGTCGGGCACGGCCATCGGCGCCGGGTAGTAGCCGCGGAACTGGGTGAGGAGCTCGCGGACCCGGAGGGTCTCGGGCACGCCGGAGGTCTGCAGCATGGCGCCGACCCGGCGCCTCGCGGCGAGGTCCCGGGGGTCGCGGCCGAAGAGGCGGGCGGTCCCGGACGTGGGGCGCACCAGACCGGTGAGCATGCCGACGGCCGTGGACTTGCCGGCGCCGTTGGGGCCGAGCACGGCGAGCAGCTCGCCGGCGCGCACGGAGAGGTCGAGGTCCCGGACGGCGTGGACGGCGCCCTCACCGCTGCCGTACGTCCTGCCGGCGCCGCGGAGCTGCGCCAGGACGGGCGTCGAGGTGACGGGCGCCGGCGTGGCGGGCGTCGGGTCGGTGGTGGCCTGTGGAGTGAGCGTGGTGGTCGACATGCCTCGAGGGTCGTCACCGGGAGGTGGTCGGCGGCAGTGGCGGGTGTCAGCAGGTCGGGGTGACATCTGTCAGGTGACGCGGGCGGGACCTCGGTCACTGGTGCCGTCCCGCGGCGGGACGGACAGTCCTCGTGTGAGGTCCTCGGTCGGCGCGTCGGGGTCCGCCCGGACGGCGGGCCTGACGGCGGCGCTCCTCCTCGCGGCGGCCTGCGGCGTGCCGGGGTCGGGGCTCCCGGGCGCGGACGGGACGCCGGCCACCACCCACGAGGTGCTGCCGGGCGTGGGCGTCGAGGTCGTCGAGCCCGCGACGGGGCCGCCGGCGGCCGTCGTCGTCCTGGTGCCGGGCGGGGGCTGGACCTCCGCGGACCCCGCGGGGATGGTCCCGCTCGCGGAGCACCTCGCGACGTCGGGCGCGCTCGTCGTGCTCGGGACGTACCGGACGGCAGGTGACGGCGCGTTCTTCCCCCGGCCGGTGCAGGACGTCGGCTGCGTCGCCGCGTTCGCCGCGGACCTCGCTGCGGACCTCGCGACGGAGGGCGGCGCCGAGGGCGCCGAGCTCGTCCTGCTCGGGCACTCGGCGGGGGCCCAGCTCGCGGCCGTCGTCGCCCTCGACCCGGGCGTCGCCGCCGACCCTGCGTGTCCGTACCCGCCCGCGGCCGCGGACCGGCTCGTCGGCCTCGCCGGGCCCTACGACGTCGTCGCCGCGGCCGACCAGGCCTGGTACCTGTTCGGTCCCGACACCCCTGACCCCGACGACTGGGACGCCGGGGACCCCGTGGCGCTCGCCGGGCGTCGCCCGGAGCTGCCGGTGCTCCTGGTCCACGGGTCCGCCGACACCGTCGTGCCGCTCACCGCCACCTACACGTTCTGGCAGGCGCTGCGCGCCGGGGGCCACACGGTCGACATCGCCTACCCCGACGGCGCCGACCACCACACGGTCTACTCGGCGGACGTGGCGGCGCCGGTGGTCGAGGAGTGGCTCGGGCTCGGCGTCGGGGCGCGCGGCTAGGGTCGGGCATGGCCCATCCGCGGATGTTCGACGACGACGACCCGCTCCTGCACCGGCTCCGCGGACTGGCCCTCGCCCTCCCGGACGCCCGCGAGAAGGTGTCGCACGGGCGGCCGGCGTTCTTCACGACGAAGGTCTTCGCGTACTACGGCGGCTCCCGGCGCGTCGACGGGCGGTGGGAGGCGCACTACCGGTCGGTGGTGCTCCTGCTCGACCTCCTCGACCGCGAGGCGCTGCTCGGCGAGGCCCGGTGCTGGGTGCCCGCCTACCTGGGACCGGGCGGCTGGATCGGTGTGGACGTCGACGAGACGACGGACTGGACGGAGGTCGGGGAGCTCCTCGAGTCCTCGTACCGCCGGACCGCCGGACCGCGTCGTGTCGCGGTCCTCGACGGCGGCTGAGGCGCTGTCCACAGGGTTGTGACAGGACCTGGCGGGTGTCGGTGCCCGCCGGTATCCTCGTACACATGTTCGACGACCTGGATCCGACGC
>NZ_JBBEOG010000015.1 GCF_037860835.1 Aquipuribacter nitratireducens
CGGCTCCCGCCCCGGCCGCGCCCCGGCCGGCCGCGCCGCGTCCGAGCGAGCCGGCCCCCGGCCAGGGCGCCCCGTCGGGCCAGCGGCCCGGTCCGCGTCCGGGTGCGCCCAACCGCCCGGGCAACAACCCGTTCGCCCCGAGCCAGGGCATGCCCCGGCCCGGTGGCGGCGCGCGCCCCGGCAACAACCCGTTCGCCCCGAGCCAGGGCATGCCGCGTCCGCAGGGCCGTGGCCCCGCGGGTCCCGGTGGCCCGCGCCCGAGCCCGGGCAACATGCCGTCGCGGCCCAACCCCGGCCTCATGCCGCCGCGGCCGGCCGCCGGTCGTCCCGGCGCCGCCCCCGGTCGCGGTCGTCCCGGTGCCCCCGGGGCCCCCGGTGGCCGTGGTCGTGGCCCCGGTGGTCCGGGCGGCCCCGGTGGTCCCGGTGGTCCCGGCGGTCCGGGTCGCCTGCCGACCAGCGGCGGCTTCGGCAAGGGCAGCCGCGGTCGCGGCGGCACGCAGGGCGCGTTCGGTCGCGGTGGCGGCCGACCCGTGCGCGGTCGCAAGTCAAAGCGGCAGAAGCGCCAGGAGTTCGACAACATGTCGGCCCCGACGCTCGGTGGCGTCGACGTCCCCCGCGGTGACGGCTCGACCGTCGTCCGGCTCCGTCGCGGCTCGAGCCTGACGGACTTCGCCGACAAGATCGACGCGAACCCCGGCTCGCTCGTCAAGGTGCTGTTCGGCCTCGGCGAGATGGCGACGGCCACGCAGTCCCTCGACGAGGACACGTTCCAGCTGCTCGGCAACGAGCTCGGCTTCGACGTGCAGATCGTGTCCCCGGAGGACGAGGACCGCGAGCTCCTCGAGGGCTTCGCCATCGACCTCGACGAGACGTACGAGGACGAGGCGCTCGCGCCCCGCCCGCCGGTCGTCACGGTCATGGGTCACGTCGACCACGGCAAGACGAAGCTGCTCGACGCCGTCCGCTCCACCGACGTGGTCGCGGGGGAGTCCGGCGGCATCACGCAGCACATCGGCGCGTACCAGGTGCACCACGTCCACGAGGACGTCGACCGGCCGCTCACCTTCATCGACACCCCCGGTCACGAGGCGTTCACCGCCATGCGTGCCCGTGGTGCGAAGGTGACGGACATCGCAATCCTCGTCGTGGCCGCCGACGACGGCGTCATGCCGCAGACCATCGAGGCGCTCAACCACGCCCAGGCCGCGGACGTGCCGATCGTCGTGGCGGTCAACAAGGTCGACAAGCCCGGCGCGAACCCGGACAAGGTGAAGGGCCAGCTCGCCGAGTACGGCCTCGTGAGCGAGGACTACGGCGGCGACACGATGTTCGTCGAGGTGTCGGCGCTGCAGCGCACGGGCATCGACGACCTCCTCGACGCCGTCCTCCTCACCGCGGACGCCGCCCTGGAGCTGCGGGCGGCGCCGGACACCGATGCGCGCGGCATCTCGATCGAGGCGAACCTCGACAAGGGCCGCGGCCCGGTCGCGACCGTCCTCGTCCAGCAGGGCACCCTGCGGGTCGGCGACGCGATCGTCGCCGGCACCGCCTACGGCCGCGTCCGTGCGATGTTCGACGAGCACGGCGACACCGTCGAGGAGGCGTTGCCGGCGCGTCCGGTGCAGGTTCTCGGCCTCACGAGCGTCCCCGGCGCCGGCGACACGTTCCTCGTGGCGCCGGACGACCGGACCGCTCGGCAGATCGCCGAGAAGCGCGAGGCCGTCGAGCGCAACGCGGCCCTGGCGAAGGCCCGCAAGCGGATCACGCTCGAGGACTTCACCCAGGCGCTGCAGCAGGGCAAGGTCGAGACCCTCAACCTCATCCTCAAGGGCGACGTCTCCGGTTCCGTGGAGGCCCTCGAGGAGGCCCTCATGCAGCTCGACGTGGGCGACGACGTGCAGCTGCGCGTCATCGACCGCGGCGTGGGTGCCATCACCCGCACCAACGTCATGCTCGCGAGCGCGTCGAACGCCGTCGTCATCGGCTTCAACGTGCGCCCCGACGGCCCGGCGACCCAGCTCGCCGACCGCGAGGGCGTGGACATGCGCTACTACTCGGTCATCTACGCGGCGATCGAGGACATCGAGAACGCGATGAAGGGCATGCTCAAGCCGGAGTTCGAGGAGGTCCAGCTCGGGACCGCCGAGATCCGCGAGGTGTTCCGCTCCTCGAAGTTCGGCAACATCGCCGGTTGCATCGTCCGGGACGGCCTCATCCGCCGCAACGCCCGCGCCCGCCTGGTCCGCGACGGCGTCGTGGTGCAGGAGGACCTCAAGATCGAGTCGCTGCGCCGGTTCAAGGACGACGCGACGGAGGTCCGCGAGGGCTACGAGTGCGGTATCGGGCTCGGGTCGTTCAACGACATCCGCGTCGAGGACGTCATCGAGACGTTCGAGATGCGCGAGAAGCCGCGCGACTGAGGCACTGCCGCAGCAGCGCACGCACCACCTGGCAACACAACGGTGGCGGCGCCGTCGGGACCACCCGACGGCGCCGTCGTCGTCCGAGGAGGAGGAGACAGACATGGCGGACCCCGCACGGGCGCGGCGGCTGGCCGACCGCATCAAGGTCGTCGTCGCCGAGACGCTCGACAAGCGGATCAAGGACCCGCGGCTCGGCTTCGTCACCGTCACCGACGCCCGGGTCACCAACGACCTGCAGCACGCGACGGTCTTCTGGACCGTCTACGGCGACGACGAGGCGAAGGTCGCGACCGCGGCGGCGCTGGAGTCCGCCAAGGGCGTGCTGCGCAGCGAGGTCGGCCGCCAGACGCAGGTCCGGCTGACCCCCACCCTCGAGTTCGTCCTCGACGCCGTGCCGGAGACGGCCAGCCGGATCGACGACGCCCTCGCCGCGGCCCGCGCGCGTGACGCCGAGATCGCAGCGGCCGCGGTGGGCGCCACGCCCGCGGGCGAGGCGGACCCGTACCGGACGCCGCGCGAGCCGGACGAGGACACGGGCGACCCCGGCGACCTCGGCGACCTCGGTGGCGCCGGGGACACCGAGGACGAGGAGCCGGGGACCCGCTGACCGCGCAGCACGGCGGCGGTCGGCGCCTGGCCCTACGGTGAGCCGCGTGCGCCCGACTCGTCCCCCTCGCCCGCTGCGCCGCACGGCGCTCGCGGGCGGGCTCGTCCTCGCCCTCGCGGGCTGCTCCGTCACGGTGAGCCTCGGCTCCGACGCCGCCCGCCTCGCCGAGGAGGCCGAGCACGCCGTGTGGGTGTACCCCCGGGCGGGTGCCGGCCACGTCCACCCGGACACCACCGTGTCGTTCCGGGGCGCCACGCCCGCCGGGCTCGGCGACGTCACGGTCACCGGGTCGGCCAGCGGCGACCACCCCGGCACGCTGCGGGCCCACCCGGACGGCGACGGCGTGACGTTCGTGCCGGACGAGCCGTTCGACGCGGGGGAGACGGTCACGGTCCGGACGGACGCCGACGTCGTGGGGGCGGACGAGGACGGCGCGTTCGAGCTGGGTGTCTTCACGCCCGTCGACCTCGGCGGCGGCGAGGGCAGCGCCCCGGTGCCCGACGGCACGCACCGCCCGGCGCGGGAGCTGCGCACCGCACCGGGCGCCGGTGTCGCCGACGTCCGAGTCGAGCTCGGGGAGGACGCCGGACCGGACGGTCTTGTCCTGGGCTCCGCCGGGGAGAACGGCGAGGGCGTGGCCGACCAGGTCGTGCTGCTGCGACCGGACGGCGGCCTCGTGTTCAGCTCGGCCGCCCGCGCGGGCTCCGCCGACGGCACGGAGAACGCGTCGGTGCAGGTGCTCGACGGCGAACCGGTCCTCACGTGGTTCGAGGGGGAGTCGACGGAGGTGCTGGGGGCCTTCCGCGGCCGCTTCGTCGTCGTCGACGACACCTACACCGAGATCGCGTCGCTCGAGGGGGAGAACGGCTACGAGCCGGACCTCCACGAGCTGCGGATCACCGACCGCGGGACCGCCGTCTACACGTGCTACGTGCCGCAGCGCGTCGACCTCACCGACCTCGGGGGTCCCGTCGACGGGGTCGTCGTCGACTCCGTCGTCCAGGAGGTCGACCTCGACACCGGCGACGTGCTCTTCGAGTGGCACGCCCTCGACGACCTCGACCCCGGCACCGCGCTCGAGCCGGTGCGCGGGAGCAGCCTCGACGCCACCCACATCAACTCCATCGACGAGGACCGTCACGGCGACCTCCTGCTGTCGCTGCGGCACGTCAGCTCGCTCGTGCAGGTCGACCGCGGCTCCGCCACCGTCCAGTGGGGGATCGGGGGCGGGGACCCGACGGGCGACTGGTCCGACGGGGTCGAGCGGCCGGACTTCCCCTACCTCGACCTCGACGGCACCCCGCCGAGCTACCAGCACGACGCCCGGTGGGTCGACGCCGACACCCTCACGTTCTTCGACAACGCCAACGTGAGGCGCGGCCCGTCGCGCGGGGTCGTGCTCGACGTCGACCCCGTCGAGGGGACCGCGACGACGCGGGAGGAGGTGACGTCGTCGGACGAGCTGTTCGCGCTCTACGGCAGCTCCGCGCGAAGCGCCGACGACGGCAGCTGGCTCCTCGCCTTCGCCGACAGCGGGACGGTCACGTGGCACGGCCCGGACGACCCGAACGGCAGGGAGTCGTGGCGGGCGACGATGGGGTCGACGAGCTACCGGGCCGAGGTGGTCGACTGGACGGCGGAGCCCGCCGCCGACCCGCTCGTCGCCCCCACGTCCGACGGTGTGGCCGTCTCGTGGAACGGCGCCACGGAGGTCGTCACCTGGCAGGTCGAGACCGCGGACGGCGGCACGGTCGAGGCGGCGTGGGAGGACCTCGAGACCGAGGTCCCGCTCCCCGGTGGGGCGGTCCCGGTGCGGGTGAGCGCCCTCGACGCCGACGGCGAGGTGCTGCGCACGGTCGCGGTCGAGGTCGGGTGAGCGTGGGCGGTGGACCGGACGGCGCCCCCGTGGGCGTCGTCGTCGTCGACAAGCCCCCGGGCTGGACGTCGCACGACGTCGTCGGCCGGGTCCGTCGGCTCCTCCGCACCCGTCGGGTCGGGCACGCGGGGACGCTCGACCCGATGGCGACCGGCGTGCTCGTGGTCGGGGTGGGGTGGGCGACCCGGCTGCTCACCCACCTCGTCGGTCACGACAAGGACTACCTCGCGACCGTCCGGCTCGGTGTCGCGACCGTCACCGACGACGCCGAGGGGGAGCCGACCGGGGGAGCGGACGCCTCCGCGCTCGACGGCGCGGCGCTCGAGGACGCGCTCGAGCGGCTGCGCGGGCAGCAGCTGCAGCGACCGTCGTCGGTGAGCGCGGTGAAGGTCGACGGCCGCCGCTCCTACGCCCGCGTGCGGGCGGGCGAGGCCGTGGAGCTCGAGGCACGGCCGGTGACCGTCGAGCGCCTCGACGTCCTCGCGGTGCGAGGGCCGGGCGGGACGGGCGTGACGGGTCGTGACGGTGCCGTCCCGGCGGGCTGTCTCGACGTCGACGTCGTGACGACCGTCTCCGCGGGCACCTACGTCCGCGCGCTCGCCCGCGACCTCGGGGCCGCCCTCGGTGTCGGCGGCCACCTCACCGCGCTGCGCCGCACGCGGTCGGGGCCGTTCACCGTCGCCGACGCCGTGGCCGTCCCCGGTCGCGACGCCGACGACCTGGCGGCGGCAGCGGCCGCCGACGAGCTCACGGGCCGCCTCCTCGACCTCCCGGCCGTCGCCCGCCGGTGCTTCCCCGTCCACGAGGTCGACGCGGCGCTCGCCGCTCGGCTGCGGCACGGGCAGCGGCTGCCGCCGTGGGACGGTCCCGCCGGCCCCGTGGCGGCCCTCGACCCCGCCGGGGACCTCGTCGCCCTGGTGCGGGAGGAGCGGGGTGCCGTGCGCCCCGTCCTCGTCGTGCCCCCGGACCTCCAGGGGCGCACCCTGGACCGGTGAGCCGCCCGCCCACCGTCCGTCCCGCGGCCGGCCCCCCGCCCGGGCTGCTCGTCGGCGCGGCCGTCGCGATCGCGCTGGCCGTCCTGGCCGTCGTGCTGCTCACCCCGTGGACGTCGGCGCCCCGCCCGCCCGTCGACGGCACTGCCGGGTTGCCGCCGGAGGTGGTGGCAGACGCACGTGCGCTCGCGTCGCGGCTGCGACTGCCTGCGCTCACGTCCCTCGCCACGACCGTCGTCGCCCTCGGACTGCTGGTGGTGACCCGGCCGGGCCGGTCGCTCCTGCGCACGCTGCGGCGCCGTACGCCCGGTCGGGTCGTCCTGCCGACCCTCGTCGTCGGTGTCGTCGTGCTGGCTGTCGAGGGCCTGGTCCGGGTGCCCTTCGCCGTGTGGCAGGAGCGGGTGCGCGTCGCCGAGGGGCTGTCGGTGCGCCCGCCCGGCGTCTTCGCGCAGGACCTCGCCACGGCGTGGCTGCTGCGCTCGGTCCCGGCGCTGCTCGCCGTGCTGCTCGTCGTCCTCCTCGCGCGACGGCTGCCGCGGTGGTGGCCCGGCGTCGTCGCCGCGATCGCCGCGTTCTTCGTGGTCGGGGCGTCGCTGCTGTACCCCGTGGTCGTCGAGCCTCGGTTCGCCTCCTTCGAGGACCTGCCCGACGGGCCGCTGCGCGTGGAGGTGCTCGACGTCGCCGCCCGGGCCGGGGCGCCCGTCCGCGACGTCCTCGTCTCGGACGCCTCCACCCGCACGACGACGCTCAACGCCTACGTGTCCGGGCTCGGGCCCACGCGGCGCCTCGTCCTGCAGGACACCCTCCTCGCGCGCTTCGACGACGAGGAGGTGCGCGCGGTCGTCGCGCACGAGGCCGCCCACGCGGCGGCCCGGGACCTCGTCCGGGGCACGGTCGTCGGCACGGCGGCGACGACGGCGGCGGTGCTGCTGCTCGGCGTCGTCGCCGTCACGGTCGGCGCCCGGACGGGGCGGGCCGTCGGCGGGGCCTCGGCGGCCGGGCCCCTCGTGCTGGCCCTCGTCGTCGTGCCGCACCTGGCGACGCCGGTGGAGTCGCTCGTCTCCCGCCAGGTCGAGCGTGCGGCGGACCGGCGGGCCGTCGAGATCACCGGCGACGGCGCGGCCTACGCCGACATGATCCGCACCCTCACGGTCGTCAACCGCTCGGACCCCTCCCCGCCGCAGGCGCTCCAGTGGTGGTTCGGCAGCCACCCGACGCCGGCGGAACGGACGACGACGGCCGAGCGGGCGGCCCTCCGCTGAGGCGGGTGCTCACAGCACGAGGCGGCACAGCGCCGTCGCGGCGGCAGCGGCCACGACGACGACGAGGAACGGCGCGCGCAGGAGCAGGCACACGGCCGCGACGGCGAGCCCGACGAGCCGGAGGTCGGCGACGAGCCCGGCCGGCCCGCCCGCGACCTGGGTGAGGGTGAGGGCGGCGAACAGCGCGACCGGCAGCAGCACGAGCACGCCGCGGACCCGCTCGTCGCGGACCCAGCGGCGGGGGACGAACGCCCCCGCCACCTTCTGGGCGAGCAGCCCGACCGCGCACACCCACACGGCGAGCCAGCTCACGCGCGCCACCTCGGGGAGAGCCCGAGCAGCGCCACGGCGCCGCCCGCGAGGACCGGGATACCCGCCGGTGCCAGGGCGCTCGTCACGGCGGCCACCGCGGCGGCCAGCACGGCGAGCACGGCGGTGCGGCGGCGCCGCAGGGCGGGCCACAGCAGGGCGAGGAAGGCGGCGGGCGCCGCGGCGTCGAGGCCGAGAGTCGCGGGGTCCCCCAGTGCCTGCACCCCGAACGCGCCGACTGCGGTCGTGAGGTTCCACGTGGCGAACAGCACGAGCCCCGTCGTCCAGAACGCCGCGCGGGCGGCCGCCCGACCGTGGGGCTCGTGACGGACGGCGAGGGCCGTGGTCTCGTCGATCACGAGGTGGGCGGCGGCGGTCCGCGCGGGTGCGCGGTCGGGGAGCACGTCGGTGAGCCGGACGGCGTAGAGGCTGTTGCGGACGCCGAGCAGCCACGCGGACGCCACCCCGGTGACGGCGGCGCCGCCCGCCGCGGCGACCCCGGCGAGGGCGAACTGCGAGCCCCCGGTGAAGCCGACGACGCTCAGCACGACCGCCTGCAGCGGCGACAGCCCCGAGGCGACGGCGACCGCGCCGAAGGAGACGCCGTACACGCCGAGCAGCCCGAGCCCGAACCCGTCGCGTCGTGCGGACGCCACGGCCGCGGCCTCCTCGACCTCCGTTGCAGGTGCCCCGCTCACCGGGAGGACGCTAGAGGGTCGGCCGGGTCCGGTCAGCGGCCACCGGCGCCGAGGTGGCCCGGGTCAGCGGCGCCGCGCCTCGTCCCGGTCGGTGGCGTCCGGCACGTGCGGTCCGACGTGGCGGTCGAGCCAGCGGTTGAGCGGCGCCAGCGACCGCCACGCGTCGGCGACGACGTCACGGGCCCGCGAGGTGAACAGCCACGGCTCGACGTCGTGCTCGCGGTACAGGCCCATCCCCTTGAGGCGCAGCAGGTCGATGCGCGGGTGGTCGGGGTCGACACCGCGCGGCGCCCTCGTGAGCGCGTCGTGCGCCCCGGGTTCCCAGCCGTCGGCGCCGAGCGAGGCCACGACCCGCGACAGGGCCCGTCCGGTGCCGTCGTCGAGGACGGCGGCGCGGTAGCGGGCGAGCTGGTCGCGCTCCATCGTCCAGCAGCCGCCGGCCACCATGAGCCCGTCCGCCGACACCTGCACGTACAGCGAGCCGGTGCCGCCGCGCCGGCCGTGGGTGTGGGCACCGGTGTGCGTCTTGTACGGGGACTTGTCGTGGCTGAACCGCACGTCGCGGTAGGGGCGGAAGACCTTCGCCTCGCCGAAGTCGGGGGCGAGGTCCGCGAGCAGCGCCTCCATCGGGCCGCGGACCTGCGCCTCGTACACCGCCTTGTGGTCGGCCCAGTACGCCTTCGAGTTGTCCGCCTCGAGCCCCTCGAAGAACAGCGGCAGGTCCTCGCCGAAGCCGGTGAATCGCACGGTGCGACGGTAGCCCGGGCACGGTGGTCGTCAGCGGTCGGCGGCGTCCCCGGTGACGAAGTCGATGAGCTCCTCGACCCGACCCAGCAGCTCCGGCTCGAGGTCGGTCCAGGACCGCACCCTTGCCAGGATCCGTCGCCAGCCGAGCCCGACGTCGGCCGTGGTCGCGTGCGGCCAGCCGAGGTGGGCGAGCACGCCCTCCTTCCACGGGGTCCCCCGCGGCACCTCCGGCCACCGCGCCAGGCCGACCCGAGCAGGCCGGACCGCCTCCCAGACGTCGACGTACGGGTGGCCGACGACCAGCACGTGGTCCCGCAGCGCCGGGGTGCGCGCGACCGCCTCGGCCTCGCGCCACTCCTTGCTGCCGGCGACGAGGTGGTCGACGAGGACACCGAGCCGCCGACCCGGCCCGGGGGCGAAGCCGCGCAGGGCGGTCGCGAGGTCGTCGACGCCGTCGAGCGCCTCGACGACGACGCCCTCGACGCGCAGGTCGTCGCCCCACACCTTCTCGACGAGCTCGGCGTCGTGCCGGCCCTCGACCAGCAGCCGGCTCGCGCGGGCCACGCGCGCTCGGGCGCCGGCCACGGCGACGGAGCCCGAGGCCGTCCGCCCGGGACCCGTCGGCGCGGACGCCGCGGCGGGGCGGGTCAGCGTGACGTGGCGCCCCTCGAGGAGGAAACCGGGACCGAGCGGGAACGTGCGGGTGCGGCCGCGCCGGTCCTCGAGCACGACGACGTGCATGCCCCCCGACTTCTCGACGCGCACGACCGCTCCGACCCACGCCCCGTCGTCGGTCTCGACGACGAGGCCGGGCTCGGCCGGGACGGTCTCCACGGCAGCCGGGCGGCCGGGGCGTCGTGCGGTGGCGAGGACGTCGGTCCCGTAGCGGTCGAAGCGGGTCACCGGGGCACGGTAGGCACCGGCTCAGCCCGCCCGACGGAGGCGCGGCCACAGCGCGTCCCACGTGCCGGTGAGCCCGTCGCACAGCCGGACGGTCGTCCCCCGCTCGTCGTTGTCGACGCCGGCGCCGTTGTCGACCGTCGCGACCGGTTCGCAGGTCGCGAAGGCGTCCTGCGCGGCGCCGACGTCACCGACGACGAGGACCCGCTGCGGCTCACCGGCGGGCCGGCTCCAGTGCCAGTAGCCGACGTGCCCGCCGGCCACCGGCGGGAGCGACGTGCCCTCACGACGTGCGAGGTCGAGCGCCCCCGCCTGGCCGTAGTTGGCGGTGAGGACGAGCTCGGCCTCGGTGGCGGCCGCGGCCCCCGCCACCGTGGCGACGTACTCCGGCCAGCCGACCTGCTCCCCGTGGTCGTAGACGAGGGCGACGGGCGCCTGCGACGCCGCGAGGACGGGGAGCCCGATGACGGCGCTCGCGACGGCGTTGAGGCCGACGACCACGGGGAGGACCAGGCGTCGTCCGCGTCGGCCACCCTGCCAGCGCCGTACCGCGGCCGTCCCGGCCGCCGCGAGGACCGGCACGAGGCCGAACGCGTAGTAGGGCTTGCCGCCCGTCAGCACGAGCAGCGTCACGAGGAGGGCCGCTGCGACGGTGATCCAGCGCAGGTCGCGACGCCGCCACAGCGCGACGGCGCCGACGAGGAGGAGCACGAACGTGATCCCCGTGAGGGTGGGCAGCAGGAGGGGCAGGGTCCACCGCTCGGTGGAGGTCCCGGAACCGCCCTCGCCGATCGCGGCGGCCATGTCGAGCTGGGGCCAGCCGTTGGCCGCCTGCCACAGCAGCGTGGGCACGAGGCCCAGCGACGCGACCGCCGCCGCGAGGTAGGGCCACGGGGTGCGCAGTGCCGTCCTCGGGCCGGCGAGCAGCAACGCGACCGCGCAGCAGCCGAGGACGAGCAGCGGGAGGGTCTTGACGGTCAGGGCCAGCGCGGCGACGGCCCCGGCGAGCAGCCAGGCGGCGGCGCCGGCGCGGCGCACCGCCCGCACGAGCAGCCAGACCGTGAGCGACGTGAGGGCGACGTCGAAGACGGTCGTGCCGAAGAGGTGCCCCGCGACGAGCAGGGTCGTGGCGGTCGCGACGACCGCGGCCGTCCAGACCTGGTCCCGGCGCCCGCCTCCCAGCTCGCGCGACGTGAGCCCCGCCACGAGGACCACGACGGCGGCGGCCGCGGCCGGCAGCGCGCGGAACCGGCGCAGGTCGCCCCCGACGACGTCGAACCACCACGCCGCCAGCAGGGGCACGACGGCCGGCTGGTCGGGGTAGGCGAGGGCGGGGTGCCGGCCCGCCTCGACGAGGTAGAGCTCGTCGCGGTGGAAGCCGTACCGGTCGCCGACCGCGAGCAGCACCGCGACGAGCGCGAGCGCCACCCACCACGAGCGAGGACGCAGCCCCCCTGCCACGGGCTCAGGGCTCGACGGGCGACGGCGTCGCCACGGGCTCGACCGCCCGCAGCTCGTCGTAGCGCACGGCCACGACACCGGCGACCACGAGCACCCCGCCGAGCAGCTGCACGGGCAGCGGCAGCTCGCCGAGGAGGAGCCATGCGAAGACGAGGCTGAACAGCACCTCGGTGAGGCCGACGAACCCCGCGACCTTCGAGCCGAGCCGGCGGGTGGCGCTGACGCCCGAGGCGTACGCGAAGGCGGCCGCGACGAGGCTGAGCGTGAGCACGGGCACCCACCAGGGCGCCGCGAGCCCGCCGAGCTCGACGTCCGTCGTCGTGACGGTCATCGGCACGACCCCCACGAGGCCGGCGACGACGAGGGAGACCCCGCCGACGACGAGCCCTCCGGTCGCCATGACGAGGGGCGGCAGGCCGGTGTCGGCGCGCGCCGACAGCACGAAGAACGCTGCGAGGCCGACGGCCGCGGCCAGGGCCCACAGCACGCCCGCGCCGTCGACCCGCATGCCCCCGAGCACGTCGAGGACGAGCACGAGACCGGCGACGGCGAGCGCGATGCCCACGACGGTCCAGCGTCGCGGCCGCTGCCCGTGGCGCGCCCACAGCCAGAGGACGACGAGCACGACGCCGAGGTACTCCAGCAGCAGCGCGACCCCCACCGACAGGGTCTGCACCGCACTGAAGAAGGCGAGCTGGACGGCGGCGACGGCGACGACGCCGTACGTCAGGAGCAGGGTGGCGTTGCGACGCAGCAGGTACCAGCGGCCCCGGAGCATGACGACGGCCACGGGCAGCAGCACGACGGCCGCGATGCAGATGCGGGCTGTGACGGCGGCGCCCGGGCTCCAGCCGGCCTCGAGGAGCGACTTCGCGAACGGCCCGGAGCTGCCGAAGGCGGCGGCGGAGGCGAGCGCGATGCCGAGGCTCGGCAGGAACGCCGGGGTGGTGCGCGTGGGGGTCTCGGCCACGGTGGTCGTCATGGGGGGCTCCGTCGGGCGTAAGGAGTAAACTATGCAACACCGGTTACGGTAGCCGACGCGACGTCAGGAGCAAAATGGTCTTCGCCCATGACACCGAGGAGGCTCTGCTGTCCGCCGCCGCCCTCGTCAACACCATGGGAGGTGGTCCGCAGGCCGATCCGGACGAGCTGGAGACCCTCGAGCAGCTCGACGCGTTCGTCGCCCACTGGCGTGTCACCGGCAGTCGCGCCACGGACCCGCCCGCCGCGGGCCGCGAGCTCGCCGCCGTGCGCGCGCTGCGGCCGCGCCTGCGTCGACTGTGGACGACCGACGACGACGAGGAGCTCGTCGCGGGGATCAACCGGCTCCTCGCCGACGGCGGGGCGCGACCCCGGCTCGTGCGCCACGACGGCTGGGACTGGCACCTGCACGCCACCGAGGCCGACCAGCCCCTCGACGTCCGGATGGCCGTCGAGGCGGCCATGGCCCTCGTCGACGTCGTCCGCAGCGGCGAGACCGCGCGGCTCAAGGTGTGCTCGGCCGACGACTGCGACGACCTCCACGTCGACCTGTCGAAGAACCGCTCGCGGCGCTACTGCGACGGCGGCTGCGGCAACCGGTCGAACGTCGCGGCCTACCGTGCGCGGAAGGCCGCCGAGGTCGGCTAGACGCGCCGCCAGCCCTCGGCGAGCACGGCGAGGCGCTCGGCCCGGCGCCGTTGTCCGAAGGCCGACAACCGCCCGACGACCGCTTCGACGCCGCGCGCCAGCGGCCCCCGCACGTCCGCGGTGACGGCGACGTCGCAGCGGGTGTCCCCGGTCGGACGCACGGACCAGTCGTAGTCGAGGCGGTGGCCGAGCGCCCGGGTCGACCACGAGTAGCCGCCCTCGGGTCGGACCGTCGTCACCGTCATCGTCGTCGCCGGTCCGAAGAAGGGTCGGACCCGACCGCGCCAGCCCTCGTGCAGGCGGGCGGGGTCGGAGCCGGCGAGCGTCGTCACCGAGACGACGTGCGGGCTCCACGGCGCCCACGCGTCGACGTCGGTGAGGAGGTCGTGGACCCGGGCGGCCGGGGCGCCGACGTGGCGCGTCGTGCGGATCGTCACAGCTCGACGGTACGGCCGGTGCGCGGCGGGCACCCGCTGACCTGGCACCCTGTGCCGGTGCGCGTGTGGCGGTCCCTGCCGGAGCTCCGCGGCGACGACCGCCGGTCCGTCGTCACGGTCGGCAACTTCGACGGCGTCCACCGCGGCCACCGGGCCGTGCTCGACCGGGTGCGGGCGGAGGCCGCCGACCGCGGCGTGGACGCGCGCGCCGTGACGTTCGAGCCGCACCCGCTCCACGTCCTCCGGCCCGAGGTCGCCCCGCCCCTGGTGACCGGCCCCGCCCAGCGGGTCGACCTGCTGGGAACCACCGGACTCGACGGCCTCCTCGTCCAGCGCTTCGACCTCGACCTCGCCGGCCAGTCGCCGGAGCACTGGGTGCGCGAGACGCTCGTCGAGGCCCTCGGTGCCGTCTGCGTCGTCATCGGCGTCGACGTGCGCTTCGGCCACCGCAACGCCGGCGACCTGTCGACGCTGCGCGAGCTGGGGCGGCGGTACGGGTTCGACGTCGTCGCCCTCGAGGACGTGGAGGCCCCGGCGGGGCGCCGCTGGTCGTCGAGCTGGGTGCGGGCGAGCCTCGCCGAGGGCGACGTCCGCGGTGCGGCCGAGGTCCTCGGCCGGCTCCACCGCCTCGACGGGAGGGTCGTGCACGGCGACCACCGCGGCCGCGACCTCGGGTACCCCACGGCGAACCTCGGTCCGGACAGCGAGGGCCTCGTGCCCGCGGACGGGGTGTACGCCGGCTGGCTGACCGCTGAGGAGCAGGACGGGGAGCGCCTGCCGGCCGCCGTCTCGATCGGGAGCAACCCCCAGTTCGACGGCACACAGCGGCGTGTCGAGGCCTACGTGCTGGACCGCGGACCCGAGGGCTTCGACCTGTACGGACGAGCCGTGCGCGTCGAGCTCGCGGAACGGCTGCGCCCCACCCTCCGTTTCGCGTCGGTCGAGGAGCTCACCGACCAGATGGCAGTGGACGTGGGTCGGACCCGTGACCTCCTCGGGGTCCGCACCGCCTGAGCCGCTGGTTCGCGCCGTCCCGGACGAGCACTCGTCAAGGATCATGACCGTTGTCGCGTCGGACGGTCTCCTGCCGCGACAGGGTCCATGGACCATGACCGTTGTCGCCTGGGCCGACGGATTAGGGCAGCCACCCGTCACGTTGCTACTGTGAGCACCGCCGTGAACCGGCCGCGGGTCACGTATGCCCGGGTGGAACCGCCCCCGGTGCGCCGCGCAACGACCTCAGGAGACTCCGAGTGCCCCTCGACTCTGCCACGAAGCAGCAGATCATCGCCGAGTACGGCTCGTCGCCCACCGACACCGGTTCGCCGGAGGTCCAGGTGGCGATGCTGACCAAGCGGATCACCGACCTCACCGCGCACCTCAAGGTGCACGCCCACGACCACCACACCCGCCGGGGGCTGCTGCTCCTGGTCGGGCAGCGCCGTCGCATGCTGCAGTACCTGCAGCGCACGGACATCCAGCGCTACCGGTCGCTCATCGAGCGTCTCGGCCTGCGCCGCTGACACGCCGGAGGGCGGTTCCCCGCACGGGGAGCCGCCCTTCGTGCAGCACCACCTGACAACTGCACAGCAGCACCAGCACCACCCCACGCACCACCCCAGCACCAACGCAGGCGCGGCCACGACGGGCGTGTCCGGTCCTCGGTGGTGGCCCCCGGGAGGAGCGCGCCCCGCGGCGCAGCGCCCGAGGACCTCGATCGAAGGCCGGCCCCGTCCCGCGCACGCGGGCACCACCGGTGCCCGCCGACCCGCGTCCTGCGCCGACGCAACCCCCGAGGATCGGGGAGCCCCGGACGAGGGGCAGAACGGAGACGCCACCCGATGGCAGACATCACGACCGCCGACGCGATCATCGACAACGGTCGCTTCGGCACCCGCACCGTCCGCTTCGAGACCGGCCGCCTCGCCAAGCAGGCCGCCGGCTCGGCCGTCGCGTACCTCGACGACCAGACCATGCTCCTCAGCGCCACGACGGCGTCGAAGAGCCCGAAGAGCCACTTCGACTTCTTCCCCCTGACGGTCGACGTCGAGGAGCGCATGTACGCCGCGGGTCGCATCCCCGGCTCGTTCTTCCGCCGCGAGGGCCGCCCGAGCACCGAGGCGATCCTCACGTGCCGCCTCATCGACCGCCCGCTGCGCCCGTCGTTCGTCGACGGTCTCCGCAACGAGATCCAGGTCGTCGTCGACGTCCTCAGCCTCGACCCCGAGGACTCCTACGACGTCGTCGCGATCAACGCCGCGTCCATGAGCACCCAGCTCGCGGGCCTGCCGTTCTCCGGCCCCATCGGCGGCGTCCGCATCGCGCTCGTCGACGGGCAGTGGGTCGCCTTCCCCCGTCACAGCGAGGTCGAGCAGGCCGTCTTCTCGATGGTCGTCGCCGGCCGCGTGGTCGAGGGCGGCGACGTCGCGATCATGATGGTCGAGGCCGAGGCCACCCCGACCGCCGTCGACAAGGTCGCCGTCGGCGCCCAGGCGCCGACCGAGGAGGTCGTCGCCGAGGGCCTCGAGGCCGCGAAGCCCTTCATCAAGGCGCTCGTCGAGGCCCAGCAGAAGGTCGCCGACGCCGCGGCCAAGGAGACCCGCGAGTACCCGCTCTTCCCCGCCTACCAGACCGACGCCTACGAGGCCGTCGAGCGGGTCGCGAAGGACGACGTCGCCCAGGCCCTCACGATCGTCGACAAGCTCGACCGCGAGAGCCGTCTCTCGGAGATCAAGGACCGTGTCCTCGGCGAGCTCGCCGAGTCCTTCCCCGAGCGCGAGGGCGAGCTGTCGGCCGCCGTCCGCTCGCTCACCAAGCAGCAGGTCCGCCAGCGGATCCTCACCGACGGTGCCCGCATCGACGGCCGCGGCCTCGCCGACATCCGCCAGCTCTCGGCCGAGGTCGAGGTCCTGCCGCGCGTCCACGGCTCGGCGCTCTTCGAGCGCGGCGAGACGCAGATCCTCGGCGTCACCACGCTCAACATGCTCAAGCTCGAGCAGCAGATCGACTCGCTCGGGCCGGAGACGAAGAAGCGCTACATGCACCACTACAACTTCCCGCCCTTCTCCACGGGCGAGACCGGCCGCGTCGGCAGCCCCAAGCGGCGCGAGATCGGCCACGGCGCCCTCGCCGAGCGCGCGCTCGTGCCCGTCCTGCCCAGCCGCGAGGACTTCCCCTACGCGATCCGGCAGGTCTCCGAGGCGCTCGGGTCCAACGGCTCGACGTCCATGGGCTCGGTGTGCGCGAGCACGCTGTCCATGCTCAACGCCGGCGTGCCGCTCAAGGCGCCCGTCGCGGGCATCGCGATGGGCCTGGTGTCCGACACCGTCGACGGTGAGACCCGCTACGCGGCGCTCACCGACATCCTCGGTGCGGAGGACGCCTTCGGCGACATGGACTTCAAGGTCGCCGGCACGCGCGAGTTCGTCACGGCCATCCAGCTCGACACCAAGCTCGACGGCATCCCGGCCTCCGTGCTCGCGGCCGCCCTCACGCAGGCCAAGCAGGCCCGCCTCCACATCCTCGACGTCATGGCCGAGGCCATCGACGCCCCGGACGAGATGAGCCCGTTCGCCCCGCGGATCATCACCGTCAAGGTCCCGGTCGACAAGATCGGTGAGGTGATCGGGCCCAAGGGCAAGATCATCAACCAGATCCAGGACGACACGGGCGCCGACATCTCCATCGAGGACGACGGCACCGTCTTCATCGGCGCGGTCGACGGCCCCTCGGCCGAGGCCGCCCGCCAGGCGATCAACAACATCGCCAACCCGACGATGCCGGAGGTCGGCGAGCGCTACCTCGGCACCGTCGTGAAGACGACGACGTTCGGTGCGTTCATCGCCCTCATGCCGGGCAAGGACGGCCTGCTCCACATCTCGAAGATGCGGGACCTCGCCGGCGGCAAGCGGATCGAGAACGTTGACGACGTCGTGAGCGTCGGGCAGAAGATCCAGGTGGAGATCACCGAGATCGACCAGCGCGGCAAGCTGTCGCTGTCCGTCGTGAGCAAGGACGAGGCGCCGGCCACGGTCGACGTCTCCGACGCCGTCGAGTCCGTCGCGGGCGTCGAGGCGCCGAGCGCCTGATCCGACGATGAGCCCGGTCGATCTCCCGATCGACGACACCGCCGTCGGCGGCGACCACGTGCTGGTCGCCGCCGACGGCGGTTCCGTCGTCGCCCGCACCGTCCTGCCCTCCGGGGTCCGCGTCCTCACCGAGACGATGCCGGGGCTGCG
>NZ_JBBEOG010000016.1 GCF_037860835.1 Aquipuribacter nitratireducens
GGGTCCTCGCCCGGACGCGGGCCGTCCCGGACCACGCCCTGCCGCGGAGACTGCCGCCGCGCCTGCCGCCGCGCCCGCCGCGCCCGCCGCGGCGCCGCGTCCCGCGGGCCCGGGCCAGGGGGCGTCGCGGGTGTCGTCGCGGGTGTCGTCGCGGGTGTCGTCGCGGGTGTCGTCGCCCGGGCCGGGTCCGCCGGGGGCGTACCCCGGGTCGGCAGCGGGGTCGTAGCCGGGGTCGTACGCGGGGTCGTAGGCCTGACCGTGCTCGTCGTAGCTGCTCGCCCACACGGTCTCGCCCTGGTAGGACGGCTCGTCCCACGCCGGCTGGTCCCAGCCGGGCTCCTCCTCCGCCCACGCCTCACCCCCGGGCAGGATCGACCAGTCGTCGTCCTCCTCGGACGCCCAGCCCGACGGCTGCTGCGCCCGCACGGGCCAGCCCCCGCCAGGCGCGGCGACGCCGGCCCCGGCACCGCCGGCGGCCGCCGCGGCGGGCGCGGCCGCGGCGCCCCCGGCCGGGGGGGTGGCGGCCGGGGGGTCCTCCCGCCCCCACGCCCCCCCGCCGGTGGGGTCCTCGTCGCCGTCCCCCCGTCCCCCGAGAGGCTCCTCGCCCCCGCCGTCGTGCTCCTCGTCGGGTGTCGCGAGGGGCGCGGGGACGGGGCGGGTCGCCTCCTCCTCCGCGAGGAGCCCTGCCCGGGCGCCCCGCAGCCGCGCGACGAGGGCCGCGAGGGACTCCAGCGACGGGTCCCCGGCGAAGGCGTCGTGCAGCAGACGGTCGACGTCGTCCGGGAGGCCGTCCCGCAGCGTGCTCGCCGCCACCGGGCGGCCCCGATCGGTCGGGGCCGCGGGGACGCCCTCGTGCTCGCCGAACGGCCACAGACCCGTGAGCAGGGTGTAGAGGACGGCGGCGACGTCCCGGACGTCCCGGCCCTCGGGTCGGGCGGCCGCCGCCGGGGTCGCGCCCCCGGCCGCCGCGGCGTCGACCCCGGTCCCGGTGACCCGCACGGTGCCGTCCTCGGTGCGGAGCACGTGCCGCGGGCCGAGCCGACCGTGGTGCAGGCCGCGCCCGGCCGCCGCCCGCAGCGCCTCGGCCGTCTCCGTCGCGACGCGCAGCGCCTCGGTCGGTTCCACGTGGCCGCCGAGGGCGCGGACGTCGTCGCCGCCCACCCACTCGAGGACGACGTAGCCGCTGGTGGCCTCGACCCCGACGCCGAGGACCCGCTGGAGGCGCGGGTCGTCGACGAGCGCGGCGCGTCGGGCGGCGTCGAGGACCGCCTGCGTACGGGGGTGGCCCGGGGCGAGGGCGCGGACCCCGACGGTGCGTTCGAGGGTGAGGTCGTCGGCCCGCCAGAGGGCGCTGCCCTCCTCCTCGCGCACCCGCTCGCGCAGCCTGTAGCGGCCCGCGAGGAGGCTGTCGGACCCGATCCGCTCCACCAACGCCTCCAGCCCTCGCCTCGTGCGGTCGGGCGCGCCGGGAGCACCCCGCTGCGCCGACCCCTGCGACCGCCCACTGTAGGGGGAAGGGCCTCGTGGGGCCGTCAGCCGACGGGTCGCACCGCCCCGTACACGGGTGTGCTCCACAGGGCGGACACCTTGACGACGTCGCCGGTCCGCGGCGCGGTGATCATGAGGCCGTCGCCGAGGTACATCGAGACGTGGTGGATCGACCCGGGGGCCGAGCCGCTCGCGTAGAAGAGGAGGTCGCCGGGCACCATCTGCGACACCGGGACCTTCCGCAGCCCGGCGTACTGCTGCCGCGACGTGCGGGGGATGTTGACGCCGGCCTGGCGGTACGACCACATGGTGAGGCCGGAGCAGTCGAACGTCGAGGGGCCGGTGGCGCCCCACACGTAGGTGGCGCCGAGCTTCGTGCCCGCCGCCCGGATGGCAGCGGCGGCCTGCGGGTTCGGTGCGGCGACCGCGGCCCGCTCGACGACGACGCGCGCCTCGTCGAGCGGCAGCCGCCCGCCCGGGGCGACGCTCGAGCTCGTGGGCGCCGGCCCGCCAGCGGACTCCCCGGCGAGGACGAGGGCCGACTGCCGGGCGACCGGGTCGGAGGGGAGCCCGCCCGCACCACCGGCGTCCGGGGCGGCCGCCGCTGCGGCGGCGGCCTCCGCCCGGGCGCGGGCCTCCGCAGCGGCGAGGGCCTCGGCGAGCCGGCGGGCCTCCTCGGCCTGCCGCTCGCGCTCGACGGCGGCGACGAGCGCCTGGTCGGCGGTGACGAGGAGGGCCTGGTGCTCCCGGAGGAGGGCCTCGGCGGCGGCGCTGCGCTCCTCGGCGAGGGTCTCGGCCGCCGCACGGTCGCGCCGGACGTCCTGCACGGCCTGCGACGTCGACACCGCGACGTCGACCTGTGCCCGGGCACGGGCGACGACCTCGGCGTCGGAGGCGAGGACGGTGCGGGCGGTGCGGAACGTCCGCACCTGCTCGGCGAACGCGGCCGGGCCGTCGCCGGCGGCGATGGAGACGGCGACGGCGGTGAGGGTGAGCTCCGTGGTGCCGCCCACCCGGTACAGGGCCCGGACCCGCTGGGTCGCGGCGCTGCGGTCGGCGTCGAGGCGCCGGCCGGCGTCGTCGAGGCGGACCTGGGCGTCGACCTCGGCCGCGGCGAGGGCGTCGGCCTGCGCGCGGACGGTGTTGTACTCCTCCACCGCCTGGTCGACGGCGACCTCGAGCCGCTCGACCTCCGCCCGGAGGGCGTCGACCTCGGCGCGGACCTCGGCGGCGGAGCGGTCGTCCGCCGGCGCGGTCGAGGGAGAGGGTGCGACGACGGGGGACGCGGTGGCGGGGGACGCACCGAGCAGCGCGACGGCTGTGAGGAGCCACACCGCGACGCCCGCGGTGCGACGACGTGGCGCCGTCATGTCCGCGTGTGCGTCGCGGTCGCCTCGACCGTGAGCCAGGCCTCGCTGCGCGGGATGTGGTGGAGCACGAGCGTCGGCGTCTCGCGGACCACCGTGACGGTGACGTCACCGGCGGGGCTCACGACGAAGGACTCCGCGGGCACCTCGTTGAACGCGTTGTCGGCCGCCGCGGCGGCGGTCGCCGTGAGGTACGCCTGCTGGACCGTGGCGCCGGAGACGAGGTCACGGGAGGCCTCCCGCGCGCTCGCGGCGGCCCCGTCCTCCACCGACAGGCGCGCGACGCCGAGGGAGATCCCGTCGAAGGCGAGGACGCCGATGATCCCCAGGTACACGACGAGCCGGACGAGCCAGCCGACGACGATGTCGCCGCGGTCGCCCGACGGGACCCGGTCGCGTGTCCTCCACATGGACCGGACGTCGGACGGCGCCCGGCCGGGCTTGAGCAGGGGCGTTACACCCGACCGCGCGCACCACCCCTGCGGAGCAACCGGGCGGCGAGCAGGTCGGCGACGGCGCGCGTCTCCCGCACCCGCAGCAGGAGGGTGCCGGCCACGTACCCGACGACGAGGACGGCGCCGCCGGCGAGCAGGCCGAGGAGGGCCTCGGGTCGGGACCCCGTGCCACCGGCGAGCCGACCGACGAGCACCGCGGCGGGGACGACGACCGCGAGGACGACACCGATCCGGGCGAGGACCCACAGGAAGCCCCGCACGCCGAGGTCACCGACCCGGCGGTGCAGCCACGCCGTCGCGACGACGAGCCCGGCGACCTCCCCGAGGCTCATCGACGCGGCGATGCCCGCCACCCACCACTGGACGGGGAGCAGGAACGGCACCGCGGCGGTCCCCGCGGCCCACACCCCCGCGGTCACGAGCGTCACCCAGAACGGCGTGCGGCCGTCCTCGTAGGCGTAGAACACGCGGCGGACGAGGTAGAGGACGCTGAAGAACGGCAGGCCGAGCGCCATGGCGGCGACCACGCGGCCGACGACGACGGGGGGCGCGTCGTCGGGGGCGAACAGCACGGCGGACACGAGGTCCCCGAACGCGACGAGGCCCGCCGCCGGCAGCGCGACCGCCACGAGGAGCAGCCGCATGTAGCGGCGCGTCCCCGCCGCGACCCCGGCGGTGTCCGCGTGCGCGGCGGCACCGGACACCTGCGTGAACACCGCGGTGACGACCGAGACGGCGATGAGGCTGTGGGGGAGCATGTAGAGGAGGAAGCCGAGCGTCCACGCCGTCGTCGACGCCGTCGTCTCGGCGAGGTCGGTGCCCCGGGTCACGGCCACCGTGCGGCTCGCGGTGTTCGACACGAGCACGAAGACGAGCTGGCTCACGACGATGCCGGCGAAGGTCCAGGCCGCGACGCGGCCGGCGCTGCGGAACCCGACGCCGCGCAGCCCCCACCGCGGGCGCAGGGTGAACCCGATCCGCCGCAGCGGCCACGCGAGGACCGCCGCCTGCCCGGCCACGCCGAGCGTGGCCGTCCCCGCGAGCAGGGCGACCATCCCCGGCGTCCACGCCGCCGGGTCGGTGGTCTGCTGGCGGCCGAAGGCGAGGAGGAACACGAGCATGCCCGTGATGGCGACGACGTTGTTCACGACGGGCGCCCACATGTACGGCCCGAAGCTGCCGCGGGCGTTGAGGACCTGGCCGAACAGCGTGTAGGCGCCGTAGAAGAACACCTGCGGCACGCACCAGAGGGCGAAGGCGACCGCGAGGTCGAACTCCGGCTGCGCCCACCCGTCGGTGTAGAGGGCCACGAGCGGGCGGGCGAGGAGCGTGAGGACGACGGTGAGCCCGAGCAGCCCGACGAGCGCCATGGTGAAGAGGCGGTCGAGGAACTCCCGGCCCCGGGCGCCGTCGCGGTCCGCCCGCACGATCTGGGGGACGAGGACGGCGTTGAGCGCCCCGCCCGCGACGATCGCGTAGATGAGGTTGGGCAGCTTGTTCGCCACGTCGAACGCGTTGGCGGCGAGGTTCGCGGCCGACAGGCCGAGCAGGGCCGTGAGGACGATCTTGCTGACGAGCCCGAGGACGCGGGAGACGAGGGTCCCCGACGCCATGACGGCGGTCGCCCGGCCGACCCGGACCCGCGGGCCCGTCGCGGCGCCCGTCGTGGCGACGGGTGCCTGTGCGGTGGTGCCGTCCTGGTCGGCCCGGCCGGCGCCGTCGCGGAGGCGCTCGCTCACCCGTGGCCCCGCCGGCGCTGCCCGGCGTGGGAGCCGCGTGCCGACTGCAGCGGCACGCCGAGCCGGGCCGCGGCCAGGCGGGCCGCGCGCCGCTCGTTGGGGAACGCGAGCCGGTCCTCGAGCGCGTCGAGGCCCACCCACGCCGCCTCGACCGCCTCGTGGTCGGGGTCGTTGTCGACCGTGACGGTCCCCCCCGTCGCCTCGAGGAGGAACAGGTGGACCGTCTTGTGGATGCGGTGGCCGTCGGCGAAGAACCAGTAGTCGATGGACCCGAGCGACTCCAGCACCCGGCCGTCGATGCCGGTCTCCTCCGCGATCTCCCGCACCGCCGCCTGCTCCGGCGTCTCCTCGCCCTCGAGGTGGCCCTTCGGCAGGCACCACTCGAGGCGGCCGGCCCGGTTGCGGCGGCAGATGAGGGCGACCCGCAGCGGGTCCGTGCTGCGGTCGACGACGAGCCCCCCGGCGGACACCTCGGTCCGGACGGGTGCGGGGCTCATCCGGCCAGGGTAGCCGCGCGGGTGCGGGCGACCCGGTCACCGGCCCCGGGCGCCTACCCTTGTCGGCCGTGCCCGAGGACCGTCCCGCCGCCCTGCGCCGCGCCGCCGCCGCGGTGGCCGCGCTCGTGCCCGAGCTCGGCGACCTCGGTGCGCGCTTCCAGGACGCGGGCTTCGAGCTCGCGCTCGTCGGGGGTCCCGTCCGGGACGCGTTCCTCGGCCGCACCTCCGGCGACCTCGACCTCACGACCGACGCGCGACCCGACGACACCGAGCGGCTGCTCGCCGCCTGGGGCGGGACGACGTGGGACATGGGCCGCACGTTCGGGACGATCGGCGCTCGCCGTGGCGGCACGACGGTCGAGGTCACGACCTACCGGGCCGACGCCTACGACGGGGAGACCCGCAAGCCGGTCGTGGAGTTCGGCGACTCCCTCGAGGAGGACCTGCGCCGGCGGGACTTCACGATGAACGCCATGGCGGTGCGCCTGCCGTCGCTCGAGCTCGTGGACCCGTTCGGGGGCGTGGACGACCTCGTCGCCCGCCGCCTCCGGACGCCGCAGCCGGCCCCCGCCAGCTTCCGCGACGACCCGCTGCGGATGATGCGCGCCGCGCGGTTCGCCTCCCAGCTCGGTGTCGACGTCGACGAGGAGGTCCGCGCCGCCATGACGGAGCGGGCCCCGACGATCGGCATCGTGTCGGCCGAGCGCGTGCGGGACGAGCTCGTCCGGCTCGTGTGCGGCCGCGACCCGCGGGCCGGGCTCGAGCTCATGGTGTCGACCGGGCTCGCCGACCACGTGCTGCCCGAGCTGCCGGCCCTGCGACTGGAGGTCGACGAGCACCACCGCCACAAGGACGTGTACGAGCACACCCTCACCGTCCTCGAGCAGGCCATCGCCCTGGAGGACGACCACCGGGACCCGGACGCGGTCGTGCCCGGCCCGGACCTCGTGCTCCGGCTCGCGGCGCTCCTGCACGACGTCGGCAAGCCGGCGACCCGGCGCTTCGAGCCGGGCGGCGGGGTGAGCTTCCACCACCACGAGGTGGTCGGCGCCAAGCTCACGGCGAAGCGCCTCAGGACGCTGCGCTTCGACAAGCAGACCGTCAAGGACGTCGCGCGGCTCGTCGAGCTGCACCTGCGGTTCCACGGCTACGGCGACGGGGCGTGGACCGACTCGGCGGTGCGCCGCTACGTCACCGACGCCGGCCCGCTGCTGCCGCGCCTGCACCGGCTCACGCGCAGCGACTCCACCACCCGCAACGCCCGCAAGGCCCAGCGGCTCCGCCTCGCCTACGACGACCTCGAGCGGCGCATCGATGTGCTGCGCGAGCAGGAGGAGCTCGCACGGGTGCGGCCCGACCTCGACGGCAACGCGATCATGCGCCTGCTCGACCTGCCACCCGGACCGCTCGTCGGCCGGGCCTACCGCCACCTGCTGCAGGTGCGTCTCGACGAGGGTCCGCTGGAGGGCGAGGCGGCCGAGGCCGAGCTGCGCCGGTGGTGGGCCGCGCAACCGGAGTCGCGGACGCAGCACACGGACGGGTGAAGGTCGAGCCGCCACGCCGGTGCACCCGCCTGTGATCTACGTCACGAAGCCAGCCGTCGGGCTGAGGCCCTGCCGCCGTCGTGCCGACACCGCACCCATGGAGACGCCGGAGACCCCCCTGTCCGTGCCCGTCCTCGACCGTCGCTCGGTGCTGCGCGGAGCCTCCGTGCTCGGTGCCGCCGGTGCCGCCGGTGCCGCCCTCACCCTGACGGCCGCCCCCGCGTCGGCGAGCCTCACGTCGATGTACTCCCACGTCGCCACGTCACGCCGGTCGGCCGGCAAGCGGCAGCTGTCCCGGGGCACCGCCCTCCAGCGGGTCGCGCAGGCGTGGGCGGTCGAGCTCGCCCGCACCGGGCAGCTGCGGCACAACCCCCGCTACGCCTCGCTCATCCCGCGCGGCTGGCTGCGTGCCGGCGAGAACGTCGGCTACGTGAGCGGCAGCAGCCCGGAGGCGCGCCTGCACCGGATGTGGATGGACAGCCGCGGTCACCGGGCCAACATCCTCGGCGCCTACACCCACGTCGGCATCGGCCGGGCCTTCGACTCCCGCGGGCGGCTGTGGGGTGTGCAGGTCTTCGCGGCCTACCCGCGCTGAGGGCGGGCGGCGGCGCGCGCGTAGCCGACCGCCACCGCGAGGTACAGGACGGCGATCCCGGCGTACAGCGGCCGGGAGTAGCCGTCGTCCGGCACGACGAGGGCACCGAGGCCGGCCGCGAGGACGAACGCGGCGTTGAAGACGACGTCGTAGAACGCGAACGCGCGACCCCGCACGTGCTCCGCGACGGCCGTCTGGACGTGCGTGTCCGCGCCGATCTTCACCACCTGGCCCGCGAGGCCGAGGACGAGCGCCCCCGCCGCGAGCGGTGCCGTCGCGATGCCGAGCACGAAGAGGGCCTCGGTGACCGCGGCGACGAGCAGAGCGAGGACGAGCCAGGTGTCGAGCGGGCCGAGCCCCAGGGGCGTGCCCCGGCGCTCGAGCGCGCGGACCGCGGCGGGCGTGACGGCGGCGGCGAGCAGCGCCCCGGCCGCGGCCGCCCCGCCGACCAGGCCGAGCACCCCGAACCCCGCCTCGACGTCGTCGGAGAGGTGGCCCCGGGCGAGGAGGACCGTCGCGATCGTCGACAGCCCGAAGGCGAACCGGTGGGCGCCCACGGCGCCGATGGCGTCGCGGGCGACCGGACGGCGCCACACGTGCGCGGCGCCCTCACGCAGGCCGCGGGCGACGGCGACGGCCGCTGCGCGGGTGCTCGCGGCACTCGGGGTGTCCGGGCCGAGCTCGCGGTGCCCGAGGCGCCCGGTGAGCAGGGCGGCTCCGAGGAAGAGCGCGGCCGCAGCCGCGACGACGAGGCCGTCGGTGGGCGCACCGGGTCCCAGCGCGAGGCGCAGGCCGAGGCCGAGGCCGAACCCGGCGCCGAACGCCCCGGTGCCGAGGGTCGGCGTCACGGCGTTCGCGGGTACGAGCAGCGCCCGCGGCACCACGTGCGGCAGGGAGGCACCGAGGCCGGCGAGGAGGAACCGGTTGACGGAGAGGGCGGCGAGGACGAGCAGGTAGAGCGCGCCGAGGACCCCGCCCTCGAGGCGACCGTCCGCCGCGACGACGAGCGCCGCGACCGCGAGGGCGAGGACGACGCGCACGAGGTTGCTGACGAGCAGGACGCGCTGCCGGCTCCAGCGGTCGAGCAGCACCCCGGCGAACGGCCCGACCACGGTGAACGGCAGGACCGCGACGGTCAGCACGCCGGCGACGAGCGGCGCCGTCGGCGCCTGCGTCGGGTTGAACAGGACGAAGCTCGCGAGCCCCGCCTGGAAGGCCCCGTCCCCGAGCTGGCTCGTGAGCCGGACGGCCAGGAGGCGGCGGTAGCGGTCCCCGCGCAGGACGCGGGCGAAGCCCGCCGTGCCGGGCGCGGGGGAGGTCGCCGTCGTCACGGCGCCGAGCCGTCCGCGGACCGGCCCGGCAGCGCGTCGCGGAAGGTCCACCAGCGGTACGCGCAGTAGTTGAGGACGGCGTTCGTCGAGGCCGACAGCACCCGTGCCACGAGCAGGGGCATGCCCGTGAGGAGGAGCAGCTGGACGCCGAACAGCACGAGGAGGAAGTCCGCCGCGACCTGCGGGAGGAACCGGGACACCTGCGCCCCGGCGTGGCCGTGGGCGGCGTCGAAGGCGTACCACCGGTTGAGGACGAAGTTGAGCGCGTACGTGAGGACGAACGCGATCGCGACGCTCGCCAGCCGCGGGAGGGGGGTGAAGGCGTCGAGCAGCGCGAGGACGGTGAGGTCGAAGGCGAGCCCGAACGCGCTGAAGGCGAGGAAGCGGGTGAGGGAGTGCCGCTGCACGCGGGACAGCCAGGAGGCGGTCGCCTCCTGGCTGTCCGTCGTGGTGCGGGCGGTCGTCACCCCTCGCCGCGGATGAAGGCCTCGACGCCCTCGCGGCCCCGGTCGTCGGGCAGCTGCACCGGCGGGGACTTCATGAAGTACGTGCTGGCGGCGTGGACCGGCCCACCGAGCCCGCGGTCCTTCGCGATCTTGGCGGCCCGGACGGCGTCGATGATGACGCCGGCGGAGTTGGGGGAGTCCCACACCTCGAGCTTGTACTCGAGGTTGAGCGGGACGTCGCCGAACGCGCGGCCCTCGAGGCGGACGTAGGCCCACTTGCGGTCGTCGAGCCACTCGACGTAGTCGCTCGGCCCGATGTGGACGTTGCGCGCGCCGAGCTCGTGGTCGACGTTGCTCGTGACGGCCTGCGTCTTCGACACCTTCTTCGACTGCAGCCGGTCGCGCTCGAGCATGTTCTTGAAGTCCATGTTGCCGCCGACGTTGAGCTGGTACGTCCGGTCGAGGACGACGCCGCGCTCCTGGAAGAGGCGGGCGAGCACGCGGTGGGTGATGGTGGCGCCGACCTGGCTCTTGATGTCGTCGCCGACGATCGGCACGCCGGCGTCGGTGAAGCGCTGGGCCCACTCGGGGTCGCTCGCGATGAAGACCGGGAGCGCGTTGACGAACGCGACGCCCGCCTCGAGCGCGCACTCGGCGTAGAACTTCGCCGCCTCCTCGCTGCCGACGGGCAGGTAGCAGACGAGGACGTCGGCGCGGGCCTCGCGCAGCGCCGCGACGACGTCGACGGGCTCGGCGTCGGACTCCTCGATCGTCTCGCGGTAGTAGCGGCCGAGGCCGTCGAGGGTGCGGCCGCGCTGGACGGGCACGCCGAGCGGCGGCACGTCGCAGATGGAGATCGTGTTGTTCTCGCTCGCGACGATGGCCTCGGACAGGTCGAAGCCGACCTTCTTCGCGTCGACGTCGAACGCGGCGACGAGCTCGATGTCGCGGACGTGGTAGTCGCCGAACCGCACGTGCATGAGCCCGGGCACCGAGCTGTCCGGGGACGCGTCGGCGTAGTAGTGGATGCCCTGGACGAGCGACGCGGCGCAGTTGCCGACGCCGACCACGGCGAGGCGGATGGAACCCATGCGTTCTCCTGTTCGTCGACCGGACGGTCCGGTCGTCAGCTGGGGTGGGGCTGGTCCGCGGTCCGGCGGATCGCCGCCGCGCGGGGGGACTGGGGCTGGGGCCGGGGACCGCTCCCGTGCGCCTCGCGCTCGGCCGCGAGGCGCTGCTCGGTCCAGCGCAGCTCGGCCTCGACCGAGGCGACGCCCCGCTGCACCCACGCGCGGCGGTAGGGGTCGCGGGTCTCGACCGTCGTCGTGCGGTCGTCGCGCCGGACGGACGCGAGCCGGTCGAGCAGGCGGGCGAGCCGCTGCTCCAGGACCCGGACCCTCTCGTCGGGGCCGAGCCGGGCGAAGAACGCGAAGCGGACGGCGAAGGCGTCGTCGTCGCTCAGCGGGGCGCCGGGGTCGGTGAGGAGCTCGCGGAAGCGCTCGCGGCCCGCGGGGGTCAGCTCGTAGACGACCTTGTGCGCGGACCGCGACGTGCCCGCCCGCACCGGACCGGCGGGGTCGGCCTCGGAGGCCGCCACCCAGCCGCGCGCCTGCAGGCGGCGCAGGGTGGGGTAGAGGGTGCCGAAGCTGAGCGCCGCGCGCCACGGGCCCAGCAGCGCGGTGACGTGCTTGCGCAGGTGGTAGCCGTGCATCGGGGCGTCGTCGAGCACGCCGAGGACGGCGAGCTCGATGACGTCGGTGCGGCGCGGCACGGGGCCTCCGGTCGGTTCACGGGCGGGACGTCGGCGGGGACGACGCGGGGACGAGGCGGGGACGAGGCTGGGTCGGGTCGCCGCACCGGGTGTCGCCGCGATGTATCGACGCGATACGTCCTGACCCGACGCGAATGTAGGCCGCGGGCGTCACGAGCGCCAAGTCGGCCCGGTCATACTGGACAGGATGCCCACCCAGACCTCGATCTTCCCTGATCCCGCGCGCCCGTCCGGCCGTCGCGTCCGGACCCTCCCCTCGGCCGGAGTGCGCGGCCCGGCCATGACCGGGGGCCTGCGCGGTGGCGTCCGCGACGTGCGGCCGGTCGTCGTCGCCCAGGCCGGACCGTCGTCGCCGTTCCCGACCGGTCCCTCGGGCCGGTCGGGACCCGCGGGCCGGGGCGGCGCCGCCGGCGCCGGTGGCGCGGCCGGGCGCGGGGGCCGTCCGGGCGGCTCGGGCGGCTC
>NZ_JBBEOG010000017.1 GCF_037860835.1 Aquipuribacter nitratireducens
TCGCACGGCGGACGGCCCCGGGACCCGAGTCGACACGGGACATGCGACCGACGGCGGTGCCCCCATGTCGACCGCCATCCGGCGACGGCGCTCGTCCGAGGACGAGCGACCCTGCCAGTTCCGTCCCCTCGTCCCGGCAGACCCGTCCGGTGGCGCACCTCGGACCGGTCCCTCATCCGACGCCTCAGAGCCCCGGCGCCCGCAGGTCCCTGTAGGCGCGCGGATCACGAGGCGCCCTGCCGGCACCCCATGGACCGCCCTCCCGTGCGCCGCCCACCTCCCCGTCCACGCACCCGACGTGGCTCCCCCGCGGCACGAGCCGGTGTCCGCCTGCGCCGTAGCCTGACCCCGTGCCCCGCCTGCGTATCGCCCTCGCCCAGGTCGACACGGTCGTCGGGGACCTGCCCGGCAACGTCGAGCGTCTCCGTGCCGCGGTCCGGGAGGCGGCGGCCGCCGACGCCGACCTCGTCGCCTTCCCCGAGATGTCCCTCACCGGCTACCCGGTGGAGGACCTCGCGCTCCGCCCGGCCTTCGTCGCCGCCTCGCGTGAGGCCGTCACCGACCTCGCCCGGCTCGTCGCCGACGACGGCAACGGGGACCTCGTGGTCGTCGTCGGCTACCTCGACCAGGACGTCGACGCCGCCGGCCAGGACCCCAACCGAACCGGGCGGCCACCGCTCGCGAGCCAGAACTGCGCGGCGGTCCTCCACCGCGGCGAGGTGGTCGCCCGCTACGCGAAGAACCACCTGCCGAACTACGGCGTCTTCGACGAGCGCCGCATCTTCGTGCCCGGCACGCACGGGCAGCGGGTGAACGTCCGCGGTGTCGACGTCGCCCTGCTCGTCTGCGAGGACCTGTGGCGCGACGGCGGTGTCACCGCGCAGCTGGCCGCCGCGGAGCACGACCCGGGTCTCGTGCTCGTGCTCAACGCGAGCCCGTACGAGCGGGGCAAGGACGACGTCCGCTACGAGCTGTGCCGGTCGCGTGCGGTCGAGACCGGCTGCGCGGTCGCGTACGTCAACGCCGTCGGCGGGCAGGACGAGCTCGTCTTCGACGGCGACTCGATGGTCGTCGGCGCCGACGGGACCCTGGTCACGCGGGCGCCGCAGTTCGTCGAGCACCTCCTCGTCCTCGACCTCGACCTCCCGTCGGGCGCCGACGAGGCCGGGCCCGGTCGGCTCTACGACCGGGTGACGCTGCGGGCGGGCGACCCCCGGCCCGGCGACGCACGGCCGCTCGTCCCCCCGCCCGCACCACCCCTGCCGGAGTGCGAGGAGGTCTACCGCGCCCTCGTCCTCGGCCTGCGGGCGTACGCGACGAAGAACGGGTTCCGCTCCGTCGTGCTGGGGCTGTCCGGCGGGATCGACTCCGCCCTCGTCGCCACCCTCGCGGTCGACGCGCTCGGCGCCGACGCCGTCCACACGGTGTCGCTGCCGAGCCGGTACTCCTCGCAGCACTCCCTCGACGACGCCGCCGAGCTCGCCCGCCGCCAGGGCACCCGGCACCGGGTCGTCGCCATCGCCGACATGGTCGAGCCGTTCGTCGGCGGGCTCGATCTCACGGGGCTCGCGGAGGAGAACGTGCAGTCCCGCGTCCGGGGGGTCGTCCTCATGGCGCTGAGCAACGCCGAGGGCCACCTCGTGCTCGCCCCCGGCAACAAGAGCGAGCTCGCCACGGGCTACTCCACGATCTACGGGGACGCGGTCGGCGGCTTCGCGCCCATCAAGGACGTCCCGAAGACGCTCGTGTGGCGGCTCGCGCGCTGGCGGAACGAGCAGGCGACCGCCCGGGGCGAGGTGCCGCCGGTGCCCGAGGCGAGCATCGAGAAGCCGCCCTCGGCCGAGCTCGCGCCGGGACAGCTCGACAGCGACTCCCTGCCGGACTACGAGCTGCTCGACGAGCTCGTCGACGGCTACGTCGTCGGCGACCTCGGGCGCGAGGCCCTCGTCGCGCGGGGCGCGGACGCCGAGGTCGTCGACCACGTCGTCCGCCTCGTCGACCGCGCCGAGTGGAAGCGCCGGCAGTACCCGCCGGGCCCGAAGATCAGCCCGAAGGCGTTCGGCCGGGACCGTCGCCTGCCCGTCACGACCCGCTGGCAGGAGCGCAGCTGAGGCTCTGCCAGCATTGCCGACCATGGACGCCCCCGCCGCCGACCGTCCCCCGCACCAGCCGCGGCAGGTGCGCACCCTCCACCTGCAGCGGTGGAAGGCCGAGGGCCGGCGCTGGGCGATGCTCACCGCCTACGACGCCATGACGGCACGCGTGCTGGAGGAGGCGGGCATCCCCGTGCTGCTGGTCGGCGACTCGGCCGCCGGGGTCGTCTACGGCTACGACACCTCCATCCCCGTGACGATGGAGGAGCTGCTGCCGCTCGTCGGCGCGGTGGCCCGCGCCACCCACCGCCCGCTCGTCGTCGCGGACCTGCCCTTCGGCTCGTTCGAGTCCTCCGACGCCCAGGCCGTCGACAGCGCCGTCCGGCTGATGAAGGCGGGCGCCAACGCCGTGAAGCTCGAGGGCGGGGCGCGGCGCGCGGGCCGGGTCGAGGCGATCGTGACGGCCGGCATCCCCGTCATGGGGCACATCGGGTTCACCGCGCAGGCGGAGCACGCCATCGGCGGCTACCGGGTCGCGGGCCGCGGGGAGGCCGCTGACCAGGTCGTCGAGGACGCGCGTGCGATCGCCGCCGCCGGGGCGTTCTCGATGGTCGTCGAGATGGTGACGCTCCCCGTCGCGCGACGGGTGCAGGACGCCGTCGACATCCCCACCATCGGCATCGGCTCCGGTCCGGACCTCGACGCCCAGGTCCTCGTCTGGCAGGACATGGCGGGCCTCAACGACGACCGGCGGTACCGGTTCGTCAAGCGCTACGCCGACCTGCGCGAGCAGCTGCGAGGGGCCGCCGAGGCGTACGCCGCCGACGTCGAGTCGGGGGTCTTCCCCGGCCCGGAGCACGCCTTCGACGCCTGAGCGGGGACCCGCGGGCTCAGCGTCCGCCGCGCTCCCAGCGCTCGTCCTCCTCGTCCCACCGCTCGTTGCGCGCCGCGGCCGTCTCCAGTGCGGCAGCGGCGGCCTCGCGCGTGGGGTACGGCCCGATGAGGTCGGTGTAGTGGGACTGACGCCCCTCCTCCACCTGCTTGGTCCGGGTGTTGAACCAGAACTCGCGCTCACCGTCGTCGCTCATGCCCCCAAGTCTGCGTTCCTGCCGACGTCCGGGCCAGAGGTCGACTGTCCTGTCGGGAAGGCGGAGCGCTGGTCAGAACATTGAGCGGACCCGACGCAAGTCGGACTTGAGCGAGAGCCGCTCAAGTCCTATCCTCACTGCGTGGTCCCGGAGGGGCCGGGACCTCGTTCTCCGCAGGAGGTCTGCCATGGCCGTCGGCCGTTCCTTCTTCACCGACATCGACCGGGTCTTCGAGGACATGACCCGGGGCATGGGCGGTGCACCGGTGGGCTTCGGTGCCGTCGACGCCGCGCTCGACGTCGACTCGGGCCGGCTCACCGCCCGCTTCGACCTGCCGGGCGTGGACCGCGACTCGCTGTCCGTCCGCGTCGCCGGTGACGCGCTCGTCGTGGAGGCGCTCCGCTCCCCCGTCGAGCTCCAGCGCCGCCACAAGGTGCTCGCCGCCGAGCGCAGCACCGGGCAGGTGCGGCGGGTGTTCCGCACCGGGCTCAACCTCGACGCCGACTCCGTGACGGCGCGCTTCGAGGACGGCGTCCTCGAGGTCGAGGCCGGCACACGCGCCCCCGGCCGCACCGTGCAGGTGTCGTTCGCCGGCGCGCGTGACACCGGGGAGCAGCACTCGATCGTGTCCGGCGAGAGCAGCGAAGGCACCCACGAGCGCGGCGACGAGCAGCGCTCCTGAGCGCGAGGACCTGCCCGGCCGCACCGCCCGCCTAGACTCGCCGCATGCCGACGAGCACCGAGCGGGCCCCGGTGCGGCCGGGCAGGGTGAGCGCGCGACGCCCCGTCCCCCCGCAGATCCGACGCCCCGAGTACGTCGACCGGCCGCGAGCGGCGCGCTGGACCGGCGGTGAGATCAAGGACGCGGCGACCGTCGCGGCCATGCGCGAGGCCTGCCGGCTGGCGGCCGACGCGCTGCAGGCCGTCGGTCGGGCCGTCGCGCCCGGTGTCACCACCGAGGAGCTCGACGAGGTCGGCCACGAGTACCTCGTCTCGCGCGGCGCGTACCCCTCGACCCTCGGCTACCCGGGCCACGGCGCCCCGCCGTTCCCGAAGTCGCTGTGCACGTCGGTCAACGAGGTCATCTGCCACGGCATCCCCGACGACACCGCCCTGACGGCCGGCGACATCGTCAACGTCGACATCACCGCCTACCTCGTGACGAACGGGATCGCGGTCCACGGCGACACCAACGCGACCTTCCTCGTCGGCGGCGACGACGCCGTCAGCGAGGACGTGCGGCTGCTCGTCGAGCGCACCCGCGAGGCGACGCTGCGCGGCATCCGCGCCGCGCTGCCCGGGCGGCGGCTCAACGTCATCGGCCGGGTCATCGAGAAGTACGCCGACCGGTTCGGGTACGGCGACGTCGCCGCGTTCACCGGCCACGGCATCGGCGAGGCCTTCCACTCCGGGATCGTCGTGCCGCACTACGACGCCGCCCCCGACTACGACACGCTCATCGAGCCCGGCATGACGTTCACCGTCGAGCCGATGCTCACCCTCGGTGCCTCCCAGCACGTCCTGTGGGACGACGGGTGGACGGCGGTGACGGTCGACGGCTCGTGGAGCGCCCAGTTCGAGCACACCGTCCTCATCACGGAGTCGGGCCCGGAGATCCTCACGGTCCCGACCGACGGCGACGCCCCGGGAGGCCTGCTGTGAGCCGGTACGCGCTCGGCGTCGACATCGGCGGGTCCGGCATCAAGGCCGCGGTCGTCGACGTCGACGCCGGCGAGCTCGCGGCCGACCGGGTGCGGGAGAAGACCCCGAAGGGCGCGCGACCGGGCGACGTCGCCGAGGTCGCGGCGTCCGTGGTCCAGCAGGTCCTCGCCGCCGGCCCGGAGCCGACGACCGGCCCGACGGTCGGCGTCGGGTTCCCCGCCGTCGTGCAGCACGGCGTCACCCGGACGGCCGCGAACGTCCACGACGACTGGGTCGACGCGCCCGCCGCGCGGCTGCTCACCGAGGCGCTCGGGCGCCCGGCCGTCGTCGCCAACGACGCCGACGTCGCCGGTCTCGCGGAGGTGCGCTTCGGCGCGGGCCGCGACGTCGAGGGCACGATCGTCGTCACGACGCTCGGCACGGGTATCGGCAGCGCCCTGTTCGTCGACGGCCGGCTCGTGCCGAACACCGAGTTCGGTCACCTCGAGATCGACGGCGAGGACGCCGAGAAGGGCGCGGCCGACAGCGCCCGCGAGCGCGAGGACCTGTCGTGGAAGGACTGGGCCAGGCGGCTCCAGCGCTACTACGCCCTCCTCGAGCTGCTGCTCCAGCCGGACCTCATCATCGTCGGCGGCGGGGTGAGCAAGAAGCACGACAAGTTCCTGCCGCTGCTGGAGCTGCGCACGCCGCTCGTGCCGGCGGAGCTGCGCAACGAGGCAGGCATCATCGGGGCGGCCGTCATGGCCGCCGAGCTCGACACCGGCGGCCGTACCGACGACACCCCGGCGCGGGACGTCGCATGAGCGACCAGCCGAGCGTGCCCCAGATCCGCGTGACGCTGCCGGACGAGCTCGCCGGCGGGCACTACGCCGACTTCGTGCGGGTGTGGCACGGCAAGGACATCTTCACCCTCGACTTCGCCGCGCTCCTCGCCCCGCCCGGCCCGGACGGGACCACCGCGCGGGTCGTGTCCCGTGTCCGGATCCCGCCGAGCCAGGTCTTCGAGATCATGAAGGCGCTCGAGCGGTCACTGACGGCGTGGGAGTCCGACCAGCAGCGAGGCTGACGGTCGAACCGCCGCCGACCGGCGGGAGGCCGCCTGCCGCGAGGACGAGGTCGCGCACCTCGGTCGCCTCGACCCGCTCCCGGGCCAGCGCCGGGTCGCTGCACAGCAGGAGCGGCGCGTCGTCGGCTCCACCGGTCGCGTCCGGCAGGCGACCGTGGCTGCCCCGGACCCACCGCGGGTCCAGCGGCACGACGTCCATCGCGTACCGCAGCCCCAGCTTCTTGCGGACCAGCTGCAGGCCCGCCCGTGCCTTCGCGGTCCGGTCGGCGGGGTCGAAGAAGAGCTCCGCCGGGTCGTAGCCGGGCTTGCGGTGGATCTCGACGCCCCGAGCGAAGTCGGGGGCGCGGGCGTCGTCGAGCCAGTAGTAGTACGTGAACCACGCGTCCGGCTCCGCGACGAGCACGAGCTCCCCGGCCCGCTCGTGGTCCAGGCCCGCCGCCCGCTTCCCCGGGCCGTCGAGCACCTGCTCGACGCCCGGCACCTCGCGCAGGAGCGCGGCGACCCGCTCGACGTCGTCGGCGTCGCGGACGTAGACGTGTGCGACCTGGTGGTCGGCGACGGCGAACGCCCGGGAGGTCCACGGGTCCAGGTACTCCATGCCCGCCTGGGTGTGGACCTCGAGCAGGCCCTCACGGCGCAGCACGCGGTTGACGTCGACGGGCCGGGACACCTCGGTGATGCCGTACTCCGACAGCGCGACGACCGTGACGCCCTGGTCGCGGGCGTCGTCGAGGAGCGGGGCGAGCGCGGCGTCGAGGTCGGCGGCCGCGCGGCGCGCCTGCCGGGACCGGGGCCCGTGGCGCTGCAGGTCGTAGTCGAGGTGCGGCACGTAGGCCATCGTGAGGTCGGCGCCCGGCATGAGCCCCCGGGTCGCCCCCACGATCCAGCGGGTCGACTCGATCGACGCGGTGGGCCCCCAGTACGTGAAGAGGGGGAACTCGCCGAGCTCCGCGACGAGCTCGTCGTGGAGCGCGGGCGGGCGCACGTAGCAGTCCGGCGACTTGCGGCCGTCCGCGTGGTAGATCGGCCGTGGCGTCACCGTGACGTCGGTGCTCATCCCCATCGCGTACCACCAGCACACGTTGACGGCGCGGTAGCCCGGCACGTGCCGTCGGGCGGTCTCCCACACCTTCTCCCCGCCGACGAGCCGGTTGTGCTGGCGCCACAGGTGCACCTCCCCGAGGTCGCGGAAGTACCAGCCGTTCCCCACGGCCCCGTGCTCCGCCGGCGGCAGACCCGTGAGGAACGTCGACTGCGCGCTGCACGTGACGGCGGGCAGCACGGTGCCGAGCGGGGCCGAGAACCCCGCGTCGGCGACCTGCCGCAGGCGCGGCATGTCGGTGAGCGCCCGCGGGGTGAGGCCGACGACGTCGAGCAGGAGCACGGGGGTGGGAGTCATGCGACCTCCGTCGCGGTAGGGCAGGTGAGCCGGTCACGGACCCACGCGAGCTCGGCGGCCACGCCGTCCGCGAGGCGGGTGCCGCCGGCGGCGACGCGGTGCTCGGCGGGCAGCACCGACCACGTGTAGGTCTCGACCTCGACGACGTCGACGCGGACGGGCGGAGCGGAGCCGACGACGAGGGTGTCGAGGGCCGTCTCGAGCGGTCCCGTGAGGGGGCGGGCGGGTCCGTCCCAGCGAGCGTGGAGGGGAGCGTGGACGTGGCAGCGCCACAGCCCCTCCCCCGGCAGGCACCGCAGGGCGTCGGGCACGTCGTCGACGGCGTCCATCGTGCCGTCGGCGGCGAGCTCGCGGACCTGGTGGAGGAAGCGGGCCTCGTCGAAGGCGGCGACGGCCGCGCGACCGGCGGGGTCCGCGGGCCGCTCCACGTGCACCGCCGCGGACGCCTGTAGCTTGACCACGCCGACGTCGGCGCGGGCGAGGCGCGCCGCCGCGTCCGTGAGGTCGTCGAACCCGACGGCGGAGTGGCACGTGTCGAGGCACACCCCGAGCGCGCCGTCGGCGGCGGGCGCGACGCCGTGCTCGGCGAGGAGCGCGCCGAGCCCGCGCGTGGGGTGGAGCGCGTCGTCGAGCACCTCCCACACGCAGCCCGGCTCGGGCTCGAACCCGACGCGCACCCGCCGGCCGGTGGCCTCGGCGAGGCGACGCAGTCCCGTGTCGAGAGCGGCGAGGTGCGCCCCGGCGGCGGCCCGGCGGTCGTCGTCCCAGGGCTCGCGCCACGCCAGCGGGAGGGTGCTGACGGTGCCGGTGGCGACGTCGTCGGGCAGGAGCGCCGTGAGGACGCGGGCGCAGGTGAGCGTGTGGGCGAGGCGCTCGGGCGCCGTCCAGTCCGGGTGGTAGACGGCCCGCTTGTCGCGCTGGCCGTGGAAGTCGCCGTAGGGGAACGCGTTGAGCGTGACGACCTCGAGCCCGAGCCGGTCGAGCGTCTCCCGCAGGGTGCGGAGCGGACCGCCCGCGGGACCGCCTGCGTCGGCGTCCGCGGCGAGCGAGTCGGCGACGTCGGCGGGCAGCCACAGCCCCACCCCGAGCGGCTCCCCCGCGGCGGTGAGCCCGAGGGCGTCACGGACGGCGGCGGCGTGCTCCTCGAGCTGGGCGAGGATGCCGTCGTCGCCCTCGAGCCGCGTGGCGGGGTGGACGTTCGTGCAGTAGGCGACGTGGACGGTGGAGCCGTCGGGGCGGGTGAGCCTCACGGGTCAGGCCCGGGGGCCGCGCATGACGGAGGACCCGGCGAACTCCTCGCCGAGCTCGGTGCGGACGTCGTCGAGCAGCAGGCGGCCGCTGCGGCCGTAGAACTCGACGGGGTTGCGCCACAGGACCTGGTCGACGTCGTCGTCCGTGAAGCCCGCCTCGAGCATGGCGCGGCCGACGGCGACGGTCTTGAGCGGGTCGCTGCGGCCCCAGTCGGCGGCGGAGTTGACGAGGACCCGGTCGAGGCCGCGCTGCTGGAGGATCCGGACCATCCGGTGCTCGTCCATCTTGGTGTCGGGGTAGACGGAGAAGCCGAGCCAGCAGCCGGCGTCGTCCACGGCCTGCAGGGTCGTCTCGTTGAGGTGGTCGACGACCACGGCGGCGGGGTCGATGCCGGACTCCGCGACCAGCTCGAGGGTGCGGCGGGTGCCGGCCGCCTTGTCCCGGTGCGGGGTGTGAACGAGCGCGGGCAGGTCGTGCTCGACGGCGAGGCGGAGCTGGACGCGGAACGCGTCCTCCTCGGCCGCCGTCATGGAGTCGAACCCGATCTCCCCCACCGCGACGACCCCGTCCTTCTCCAGGTAGCGGGGCAGCACGTCGAGGACCGGCGTGCACCGGGGGTCGTTCGCCTCCTTGGGGTTGAGGGCGAGGGTGCAGTGGTGCGCGACCCCGAACTGGGAGGCGCGGAAGCGCTCCCAGCCGAGGAGGGAGTCGAAGTAGTCGACGAACGACCCGACGCCGGTCCGCGGCTGCCCGAGCCAGAACGACGGCTCGACGACGGCGACCACGCCCGCGGCGTGCATCGCCTCGTAGTCGTCGGTCGTGCGGGACGTCATGTGGATGTGGGGGTCGAGGATGCGCATCAGGTGGTCTCCGTGACGTGCCGGTGGGGGTCGAGGAGGGCACGGGCCGCGGCCGCTGCCGCCCTCCTGTCGGCGTAGGCGGCGTGGCAGGGGTCGTCGAGGCGCGCCTGCGCGAGGGCCGGGTGCCCGGCGGGCAGGACCGCGGGCACGTCGACCGGGACCGGCCGCCCCGCCGCGACCCGCTCCGCCACGTAGCGCGCCGCCATCGCGGCGAGGGCGTCGTCGCGTCGGCGCTCGAGGTCGGCGACGTGCTCGAGCGGCACCCCGACGAAGAGGCACTTGAGCACCGCCTGCCGCCACTGGACCGCGTCGAGGTGTGCCGCGCAGGGGCCGACGGACGCCGCGACGAGGCGCACGTCGTTCGTCCGCAGGGCGTCGGCGACGAGGTCGGCCCCGTCCGGCCCGCCGAGGCCCGGCAGCGCCGCCAGACCGCGGAGCACCCCGCGCCGCTCGGCGGCGTCGCCGAGGTCGTAGAGCTCGCGCAGCGCCGGACCCGCCGGGGCGACGTCGCGCACGAGTACCGCCCGGGCGAGGTCGTCGACGCCGCCGTGGAGGGCGAGCACCGGCTCGAGGTCGCCCGGCGGGGGTGGTGCGAGCGGGGCGCGCCCGACGGCGCGGGCGACACCGGGGAAGCGGCTGGTCAGCGCGCGCACCGGGTCGTCCGCGGCCGTGACCCGCGCGTGCAGCTGCTGCCACGCCTGTCGCGCGGCCGGGTCGAGGCGCTCCTGCAGCGCCGCGTCCCAGCCGGCCGGCCGCTCCCACGCCGCGGCGCTCCAGCCGGCGCTCCGTCCGTCGCTCATCGCAGCGCCTCCGACAGGCGACCCGTGCCGCTGCGGACGTCGACCACGGAGCGGGACCCGGCGGCCGGGTCCGTGAGGGCGCGGTCGAGCGCGGCCCGGCTCCGCCGCGCCGTCTCCGGCCCCGCGTGCGAGTGCCGTGGCAGCTCGACGGCCGCCATGCCCGTGTAGCCCAGCGCCACGAGGGTGCGGAGGACGTCGGCGAGGTCGACGTCGCCCTCCCCGAACGGCAGGTGCTCGTGGACGCCGGGACGCATGTCGTCGAGCTGGACGTTCGCGAGGAGGTCGCCGGCCAGACGGAGGGTCTCGGCGGGGTCCTGCGGCTCGTTGCACACCGCGTGCCCGACGTCGACGGTGAGCCCGAGGGCCGACGGGCGGCCGAGGGCGTCGACGACGGCGAGGGCGTCCCCGATGGTGGCGACGTGGTGCCCCGGCTCGGGCTCCAGGGACAGCACGACACCGGCGGCGGCGGCCTCGGGCAGCAGCGTCTCCAGCGACCGCAGCAGCCGGTCGGTGGCGACGTCCGCCGTGGTGCCGACGGGACGCACCCCGCTCCAGAAGGACACGACCGGCGCCCCGAGGCCCGCGGCGACGCGGACCGCGCGTCGCAGGAGCTCGATGCGGCGGGAGCGGCCGTCCGCCCCGACGAGCGTCGGCTCGTGCTTCCGGAACGGGTCGAGGACGTACCGCCCACCGGTCTCCACGACCGCCCGCAGGCCGCGGACCTCCAGCGCCCTGCGGACGGCGAGGGTGCGCCGGGTGAGGTCGTCGCCGAACGGGTCGAGGTGGTGGTGGTCGAGGGTGAGACCGACCCCGCCGTAGCCGAGCGCCGCCACGACGTCGAGGGCCTCGGGGAGGCGGTGGTCGGCGAGCCCGTTCGTGCCGTACCCGAGGGTGAACGGCAGGTCCGCGCCCCCGGTCGCCGCATCCGGCGTCGCGCCCCGGGTCCGGTTCCCGCTCATGTCGCGCTCCCCCACCGGCGGAGCCGGCCGCCGAGCCGCCCGAACGCGACCACGGCGCCGGCCTGCACGGGCCGACCGAGCCCCGCGAGGAGCCCGCCCTGCAGCGCCACGAGCGCGGCGAGGCCGGCGAGGGTCGCGCGACGGGCGTCGCCCGCGTCGCCGGTCCGGCCGGCACGGGCCTGCGCGGGCACGACGGAGCCGACGTGCCCGGCACCTGCGGCGAGCGCGAGGGCGGCGTGCCCTGCGGCCTGCCACGGCCGGC
>NZ_JBBEOG010000018.1 GCF_037860835.1 Aquipuribacter nitratireducens
GTTCTCAAGGAACGGACGCACACCCACCCCAGACCCTCCCAGGCCTCAGCGGGGGCAACCCTCACACCCTAGGTCCCCGCCCTGTGCCGGTCAAAGCCGCGTCTCGCGCGACCGAACCGAGGTCGTTGACTCGAAGGTGGCCGTCCGCGGGTCCGTCACCTTCCGGTTCCGGCCCCCTCTCGGCGGCGAAGAGAAAGTTACGTGCGGGCGACGGGCGGGTCAAATCGGCAGGTCAGACGCCCGGACGGCCGTCCTCCACGCCCGGGTGCGGCGCCGCCGCGCCCCGGTGCCGTCACCGCGTCGGCGCCAGGACCGCCGCGAGGGAGCGCCGGCCCCGCCGGAGGACCACGACGTCCCCGTGGAGGAAGTGCTCGTGCGCGAGCACGGCCTCGGGGTCGCGGACCTTGACGTTGTTCACGCTGATGGCCCCCTCGGCGATGCTGCGCCGGGCGCCGCTGCGGCTCGGGGCGAGCCCCGTGCCCGCGAGGACCTCGACGAGCGGCGTCCCGGGCGCGGCCGTCGCGCTCGGCAGCTCGGCGGCGGCGTCGCGCAGGGTGGCGGCGTCGAGCCCGCCGAGCTCGCCGGTCCCGAACAGCGCGGCCGCGGCCTCCTCGACCGCCGCCGTGGCAGCGGCGCCGTGGACGAGGGTCGTGAGCTCCTGGGCGAGGTGGCGCTGCGCCGCCCTGGCCTGCGGGCGTTCCGCCACCTCGGTCCCGAGCTCTTCGAGGCCGTCGGGGGTCACGTCCGTGAAGAGGCGCACGTAGCCGAGGACGTCCCGGTCGTCGCTGTTGAGCCAGAACTGGAAGAAGGCGTAGGGCGACGTCATGCCCGCGTCGAGCCAGACCGTCCCGGTGCCCGTCTTGCCGAACTTCGTGCCGTCCGCCTTCGTCACGAGCGGGGTGGACAGCGCGTGCACCGACGCGTGCTCGACGCGGTGCAGGAGGTCGACGCCGGAGGTGAGGTTCCCCCACTGGTCGTTGCCGCCCGTCTGCAGCGTGCACCCGTACCGGCGGTAGAGCTCGAGGAAGTCGGCGGCCTGGAGCAGCTGGTAGGAGAACTCGGTGTAGCTGATGCCGTGCTCGCTCTGCAGGCGCGCGGCGATCGACTCCTTCGCCAGCAGCCGGTTGACGCGGAAGTGCTTGCCGACGTCCCGTAGGAAGTCGAGCGCGGACAGGCCGCCCAGCCAGTCGAGGTTGTTGACGACGAGCGCGGCCCCCGGACCCTCGAGGTCGAGGAACGGCGAGACCTGCGCGCGGATCCGCTCGACCCACTCCGCGACCGTCTCCCGGCTGTTCAGCGTCCGTTCGGCCGTGGGGCGCGGGTCGCCGATCAGGCCCGTCGCGCCGCCGACGAGGGCGAGGGGCCGGTGCCCGGCGCGCTGGAAGCGGCGCAGGGTCAGCAGCTGGACGAGGTGCCCGATGTGGAGGCTCGGGGCGGTGGGGTCGAAACCGCAGTACAAGGTGACCGGCCCGGCGGAGAGCGCCTCCCGCAGGGCCTCCGGGTCGGTGCTCTGCGCGACCGCCCCCCGCCACTGCAGCTCGTCCCACAGCCCGGCCCAGGGGGCCGACCCGGTGCTCGTCACGCGTGTCCTCCGCTCGTCGGTCGGGCGCCGTCGGGCGCCGCACAGGTCAGGTCTACCCGCGGCGGCGGGTCCGGGTCGCAGCCGCACGGTACGCCGACACGTACCGGCTGGTCGCGTCCCACCACCGCCAGGGTGTCGCGGCGCCCTCGCCGGCCACGCCGACCCGGGGGCCGACCGCCACGTCCTCGGGTGCGGTTCCCCGCAGCAGACGCAGCGGCGACGACACGTCGCACAGGTCCGCGCCGTCGTGGCGGCCGTCGAGGCCGAGCGCCTGTGCGAGGCGGGCGGGTCCCCGGGCGAGGTCCCGCGGCCGCGAGCCGCCGCGGCGCATCGCGGCGAGCGCGGCGCCGTGCACCACCTCTCCCCCGCGGAGCAGCACGGCGCCGGCAGCACCCTGCTCGTGCAGCACGACGTTCGCGCACCAGTGCATGCCGTACGTGAAGTACACGTAGAGGTGACCCACCTCCCCGAACATGGTGGCGCGGCTCGGTCGCGGTCCCCGGTGGGCGTGCGAGCCCGGGTCCTCTCCCACCCCGCCGTACGCCTCGACCTCGTCGACGCGCACCGCGACGGTCCCCTCGGGGGAGGCGTGCACGAGGAGCGTCCCGAGCAGCCCGACGGCGCACCGTTCGGGCCGCCCGACGAGCGCCGCCCGGTCCAGCGGCGGCGCGGACAGCGACGCCGCGCTCAGCCCGTCCACGCGGCGGCGTCGGCGAGGACCTGCCGGAGCGCGGCCCGCTGCTCCGACACGCGGACCGGGGCGGTGCCGCCGATTGCGTCCCGGCTCGCGAGCGCCCCGGCGACGTCGAGCACCTCGCGCACCGCCGGGGTGAGGTGGGGGCTGACGGCGGCGAGGTCGGCGTCGTCCAGGGCGTCGAGGGTCACCCCCCGTACCTCGCACCGACGCACGCACGCCCCCGCGAGCTCGTGGGCCTCGCGGAACGGGACGCCCTCGCGGACGAGCCACTCGGCGACGTCCGTCGCGAGGGAGAAGCCGGCCGGCGCGAGCTCGGCGAGCCGGTCGGTGTCGAAGGTGAGGGTGCGGACCATGCCGGCCATCGCCGGCAGCACGAGCGACAGCTGGGCGACGGAGTCGATGACCGGCTCCTTGTCCTCCTGCAGGTCGCGGTTGTAGGCCAGCGGCAGCGCCTTCAGCGTCGCCAGGAGGCCGGCGAGGTTGCCGACGAGCCGACCCGCCTTGCCGCGGGCGAGCTCGGCGACGTCGGGGTTCTTCTTCTGCGGCATGATCGAGGAGCCGGTGGCCCACGCGTCGTCGAGGCGCGCGAAGCCGAACTCGTGCGTCGTCCACACGACGACCTCCTCCGCGAGCCGCGACACGTCGACGGCGGTCATCGCGAGCACCCAGGCGACCTCGGCGGCGAAGTCCCGGCTGGCCGTCCCGTCGATCGAGTTCTCCACGGGCCCGGAGAAGCCGAGCTCGTGCGCGACGAGCGCGGGGTCGAGACCGAGGGAGGACCCGGCGAGGGCCCCGGAGCCGTACGGGGAGGCGTCGAGGCGGCGGTCGGCGTCGCGGAGCCGGTCGACGTCGCGCAGCAGGGCCCACGCGTGCGCCTGCAGGTGGTGGGCGAGCAGGACCGGCTGCGCGTGCTGGAGGTGGGTCCGCCCCGGCATCGCCGCCTCGGGGTGCGCCTCGGCCTGCGACACCAGCGCGCCGACGAGCTCGCAGACCCCGGCGCCGACGGCACGGACGGCGTCGCGGAGGTACATCCGGTAGAGGGTCGCGACCTGGTCGTTGCGGCTGCGCCCCGCGCGCAGCCGGCCGCCCAGGTCGGGGCCGACGCGCTCGATGAGGCCGCGCTCGAGCGCGCCGTGCACGTCCTCGTCGGAGGCGTCAGGCCCGAGGGCGCCCGAGGCGACGTCGTCGCCGAGGCGACGCAGCCCGTCGAGCAACCCGTCGCGCTGCTCGTCGTCGAGGAGGCCGGCCCGGTGGAGGACGAGGACGTGCGCCCGGGACGCCCGCACGTCGTAGGGGGCGAGCACCCAGTCGAAGTGCGTCGACACGCTGAGGGCCGCGAGCGCACCCGCCGGGCCCGCCGCGAAGCGACCGCCCCACAGGGCGCCCGCGACGGTGCCGCTCACCGGCCCGTCCCAGCCAGGGTCGCGGGGGTGCGGGAGGGGGTGGTGGTCACTGCTCGCTCCTGGTCGTGGCGGTCGGGTCGGTGCCGGTGAGGTCGAGGAAACGGCGGGCCGCGGCCTCGCCGCCGCCGGGCTCCCGGGTGATGACGAGGACGGTGTCGTCGCCGGCGATGGTGCCGAGCACGCCGGGGACGACGGCATGGTCGACGGCGCTCGCGAGGAACTGTGCCGCACCGGGTGGGGTGCGGAGCACGACGAGGTTGCCGCTGGCCTCCGCGCTCACGAGGAGCTCGGCGCAGCGGCGGGCCAGGCGCGCGGTGAGGACCTCGTCGTCGACGTCGGCGACCGGGGAGGCGTCGCCGCCCTCGCCCGGCACGGCGTAGACGAGGCCGCCGTCGCCGTGGCGGACCTTGACGGCGCCGACCTCGACGAGGTCCCGCGACAGCGTCGCCTGCGTGACGCTGTACCCCGCGGCGGCGAGCGCCTCCCCGAGCTGGCCCTGGCTGCGGACCGCGGTGCGGGTGATGACGTCGACGACCGCCGCCTGGCGCGCCGCCTTGCTCCGCACGACGCCGCGGGCCGACGTGCTCACCCTGCGCCCCCGCCGCGTTCGAGCAGCCAGCACAGGAGCGCCTTCTGGGCGTGGAGCCGGTTCTCCGCCTCGTCCCACACCGCGCTGCCCGGCGCGTCGAGCACCTCGGCCTCGATCTCCTTGCCGCGGTAGGCGGGCAGGCAGTGGAGGACGACGACGTCCGCCGCAGCACGCCCGAGCGCCTCCCGCGTCACGGCGAACGGGGTGAAGGGCGCGTGCCGGTCGGCGGCCTCGGTCTCCTGGCCCATCGACACCCACGTGTCGGTCGCGACGACGTCGGCCCCGTCGAACGCCTCCTCCGGGACCTCCGTGACGGTGACCGACCCGCCCGTGAGGGCGGCGCGCGCCCGGGCCGCCTCGACGTAGGCGGGCTCGGGCAGGTAGCCGGCGGGTCCCCCGAGGCGCACGTGCATGCCCGCGTTGGCGCCCGCGAGGGCGTAGGAGTGCGCCATGTTGTTGGCGGCGTCGCCGACGTAGGAGAGCGTGAGCCCCGCGAGGCGACCGGTGCGCTCCCGGACCGTCTGGAGGTCGGCGAGCAGCTGGCACGGGTGGACGTCGTCGGTGAGGCCGTTGACGACGGGCACGGAGCTCGCCGCGGCCATCCGCTCGACGCGCTCGTGCGCCCCCGTGCGCCACACGACGGCCGCGACCTGCCGGCTCAGCACCCGCGCGGTGTCCTCGATCGGCTCGCCCCGGCCGAGCTGCGAGCCGGCGCTGTCGAGGACGAGGGGGTGGCCACCGAGGTCGGCGACCCCGACGGAGAACGACACGCGGGTGCGTGTGCTCGGCTTGTCGAAGAGGATCGCGACCGACCGCGGGCCCGCGAGGGGCCGCCGGGCGTACGGGTCCGCCTTGACGGCGTCGGCGAGGTCGAGGACCTCGAGGAGCTCGTCGGGCGCGAGGTCGTCGTCGCGGAGGAAGTGGCGGACGCTCATGCGGCCGCCCCCGCCGTGTCGAGGACGCCGGGCAGGGCGTCGACGAACCGCTGCGCCTGTCCGGCGGTGAGCACGAGCGGCGGCGCGAGCCGCACCGCGTCCGGGGTGACGGCGTTGACGAGGAAGCCCGCCGCGAGCGCGGCGGCCGCGACCGCCCGCGCCCGCGGCTCGTGGAGCACGACGGCGAGGAGCAGACCCTCGCCCCGGACCCCCCGGACCGCCGGGTGGCCGAGCGCGAGGACGCCGTCGCGGAGCACCGCCCCGACGTCGCGGGCGTTGCCGAGCAGGTCGTCCTTCTCCACGACGTGGAGGACCGCGAGCGCCGCCGCGGCGCTCAGCGGGTTGCCCCCGAACGTCGTGCCGTGCTGGCCCGGCCCGAGCAGCCCCGCGACGTCGGACCCGAGGGCGAGAACGGCCCCGACGGGGACGCCGCCGCCGAGGCCCTTCGCGAGGGTCACGACGTCCGGGAGGAGCTCCGGCTCCTCGGCGAGGGCGTCGCCGAGGTGGTGCGGGAGCTGGTGGGCGAACCACGCGCCGGTGCGTCCGACACCGGTCTGCACCTCGTCGAGCACGAGGAGGGCGCCGGCCTCGCGGGTGAGCCGCCGCGCGGCGAGCAGGTAGCCCGGCGGTGCGGGCACGACGCCGCCCTCGCCCTGGACCGGTTCCAGCACGACGGCGGCGACCTCCCCGCGGGAGGTGTCGGCGAGCACGGCCGCGAGGGCGTCCGCGTCGCCGAACGGCACGTGCTCCACGCCGGCGGGGAGCGGGGCGAACGGGGCGCGGTACGCCTCGTTCGCCGTGAGGGCGAGCGCCCCCATGGTCCGGCCGTGGAACCCGCCGTGGGCCGCGACGACCCGCGGCCGACCGGTCCGCCGGGCGATCTTGAACGCGGCCTCGTTCGCCTCGGCCCCGGAGCCGCAGAAGAACACGCCGCTGCCGGCGGGCGCGTGGACGAGCTCGAGCAGCCGCTCCGCGAGACGCACCTGGACGGGGGTCGCCGCGAGGTTGGAGACGTGGCCGAGGGTCGAGAGCTGCTCCGCCACCACCGCGGCGAGCACGGGGTGCGCGTGCCCGAGGGACGTCGTCGCGATGCCGGCGAGGAGGTCGAGGTACTCGCGTCCCGCGGCGTCGCGCACGACGGCACCGCGACCCGACACGAGGACCCGCGCCGGCGGGGCGTACGTCCCCATGACCGCGGCACCGTGCCGGGCGCGCCACTGCTCGTCGGAGGCGTGGCCGACGAGGTCGGCGAGGGTCGGGACACTCACGCTGCATGACTATACATGCGAGCGCATGAAACGCTCGCGCGGTCGTGGGGACCGTGTGGCAGGTTCGCGGCCGTGGACGTCCTCCCCGACCTCGCCGTACCGACCGCCGCCGACCTCGTCGCCGCGGCGGCGCCGGCCGCCGTCACGACCCGCAGCGGGTTCGCCGAGTGCCTGCACCACGGGGCCGGCGCCGCCGTGGTCGTCGACGCCGACGGCGCCTCGCGGCGGGTCGCGCGGCTGGGCGACCCGGCGGTCGCGATCCTCCCCCGCTCGGCGCTCAAGCCGCTTCACGCGGTCGCGCTGCTCGGCCTCGGCCTCGACGTCGACGACGAGCTCCTCGCCCTCGTGTGCGCGAGCCACTCCGGGGAGCCGGGTCACGTCGAGGGGGTCCGGCGGCTCCTCGCCGGCGCCGGTCTCGGGCCGGACGACCTCGCCAACACCCCGGACCTGCCGATCGACGACGCGGCCGCGCAGCGGGCGAGAGCGGGTGAGGGCCCCTCGCGCCTGCTGCAGAACTGCTCCGGCAACCACGCCGGCATGCTCGCGGGCGCGGTCGCCGCCGGCTGGCCGACCGTGGGCTACACGGCGGCCGGGCACCCGGTGCAGGGGGCGATCGCCGCGACGGTCGCGCGCCTGTGCGACGGTGCGGTGCCCGGCAGCGCGGTCGACGGGTGCGGGGCGCCGGCGTACGCCACGAGCACCGAGGGGCTCGCGCTCGCCTTCGCGCGCCTGGCCGCCGCGGCCCCCGGGTCCACGGAGGCACGGGTCCGCGGGGCCATGACGGGCAACCCCTGGCTCGTCGGCGGCACCGACCGACGGGCGACCCGGATGATGGACGGGCTCCCCGGGCTGCTCGTGAAGGACGGCGCCGACGGGGTCGTGGCGGCCGGGTGGCCGGTCGGGGACGGGCGTGGCGTCGGTGTCGTCGTCAAGGTGCTCGACGGCGCCGACCGGGCACGCGGGGTGACGCTCGGGGCCGGGCTGCGGGCCGCGGGGGTCGACGTGCCGCTCGACGCTCCCGGCTTCACCGACGAGGTCCTCGGCCACGGCGAGCCGGTCGGGGAGGTGCTCGCCCTGCCCTGGTCCTGACCGGGCGCCCTGGTCCGGCGGTCACGTCCGGAGCGCCCCTGGCACCTGTCCGCTGCGCAGCGGGCCGACCGGCCCGCCGAGGCTGCGACAGCACGGACGGAGGCGGGGTGACGGCGGTCGGCGTGGTGCGGGGCGGCTCGTCGCGCCCGCTCGACTGGTCGCCCCTCGCCCCCGCCGACCCGGTCCCCGGCGACCCGGACGAGGTGCTGGTGGCGGCGGCACGCCACCGCGACGTCGCCGACGCCGTGGCGGCCGCCGAGCAGGGCCTGCGTCGCGTCGCGACGGCCGCCGCCATGCGCAGCCGGGCGGTCGAGGCGTTCCGCGAGCAGGCGTGGCGCACGGGCTCGGACCTCACCGCCGTCCTGCCGCGCCTACGGGGGGCCGCCGAGGCCCTGTCGGCGTACGCGACCTCGCTCGCCGACGCGCAGGCGGAGTCCGTGGCGGCCCTCCGCCTCGCCCAGGAGGCCGAGGACAGCCGGCGCGTCTGGCTCGACGCCGCCGACGCCGCCACGGCCGCCCTCCGCGACGCCGTCCTCCTCCCCCCTGTCACCCTGCCCGGTCTCACGCCGCCCGGCGCCGTCGTCACGCCCGCGGAGCACGACGCGCGGGTCGCCCTCGCCCGGGCGCACGACCGGCTCGTCGAGGCCGACGCGGACCTCGCCGCCGCCCGGCGGCGATGCGAGACGGCCGTCGACGACCGGGACGCCGCGGCGGGTCGAGCGAGCCGCGCCCTCGCCGACCTGCGGGCCGGTGACGGTCTCGACGACCCGCGGTGGTCAGGGCTCGAGGACGTCGCGACGTGGACCGGGCGGGTGGCGGCCGTCGCCGGGACCGCCGCCGCCGTCCTCGCCCTCGTGCCCGTCCTGGCACCTCTCGCGGGCGTGCTCGCCGGGCTCGCCCTCGCTGCCGCCGCCGTCAACCTGCTCGTGACGCTGGTCCTGCGAGCCGAGGGGAGGGCGACGTCGTCGGACGTCGCGTGGAGCGCGGTCGGGGTCGCCACGCTGGGCGGCGGGCGGGCGCTCGTCCCCGCGATCCGGGCCGCGCGCGCAGCCGTCGGGCCCGCGTCGGTTCCGGTGACGCGCGCCGCACCGCGCGCCGCTCGGCCTGCCGTCCGGTCCGCGCCACGACCCGAACCCGCCCACCGCCGGGCCTCGCCGCGGC
>NZ_JBBEOG010000019.1 GCF_037860835.1 Aquipuribacter nitratireducens
CACAGAGGCCGCCCCCGTGGGGGGCGGCCTCTGTGTGAAGTGTGTCCGGCGGTGTCCTACTCTCCCACGCGGTGTCCCACGCAGTACCATCGGCGCAGAAGGGCTTAGCTTCCGGGTTCGGAATGGGACCGGGCGTTTCCCCTTCGCCATGACCGCCGAAACTCTGTCGAGATGTCAACCGGGCACACCCACCTGCTGTGGGTGTGTGCCTGGTGTTCTCGGGAACCGCACAGTGGACGCGAACGCAATCTAGGAGTGCCAACCTCCCACCGGCCGGCTCCGAGGAGCAGGCGGGGGGTGTGGGCAAGTCATCGGCTTATTAGTACCGGTCAGCTGCACGTGTTACCACGCTTCCACTTCCGGCCTATCAACCCAGTCGTCTAGCTGGGAGCCTCTCGGCCTCGAAGGCCATGGAGATCTCATCTTGAAGCAGGCTTCCCGCTTAGATGCTTTCAGCGGTTATCCCTTCCCAACGTAGCTAATCAGCGGTGCCCTTGGCAGGACAACTGACACACCAGAGGTTGGTCCGTCCCGGTCCTCTCGTACTAGGGACAGCCCTTCTCAAATCTCCGACGCGCACAGCGGATAGGGACCGAACTGTCTCACGACGTTCTAAACCCAGCTCGCGTGCCGCTTTAATGGGCGAACAGCCCAACCCTTGGGACCGACTCCAGCCCCAGGATGCGACGAGCCGACATCGAGGTGCCAAACCATGCCGTCGATATGGACTCTTGGGCAAGATCAGCCTGTTATCCCCGGGGTACCTTTTATCCGATGAGCGACCGCGTTTCCATTCACCACGGCCGGGTCACTAGTTCCGACTTTCGTCCCTGCTCGACATGTCTGTCTCGCAGTCAAGCTCCCTTGTGCACTTACACTCGACACCTGATTGCCAACCAGGCTGAGGGAACCTTTGAGCGCCTCCGTTACATTTTAGGAGGCAACCGCCCCAGTTAAACTACCCACCAGGCACTGTCCCTGATCCGGATGACGGACCTAGGTTAGATGTCCAGAACGACCAGAGTGGTATTTCAACGATGACTCCACGACCACTGGCGTGACCGCTTCACTGTCTCCCACCTATCCTACACAAGCCGTCCCGAACACCAATACCAAGCTATAGTAAAGGTCCCGGGGTCTTTCCGTCCTGCTGCGCGTAACGAGCATCTTTACTCGTAGTGCAATTTCGCCGGGTCTGCGGTTGAGACAGTGGAGAAGTCGTTACGCCATTCGTGCAGGTCGGAACTTACCCGACAAGGAATTTCGCTACCTTAGGATGGTTATAGTTACCACCGCCGTTTACTGGCGCTTAAGTTCTGGGCTTTGCGCTTGCGCGCTGACCCGTCCCCTTAACGTTCCAGCACCGGGCAGGCGTCAGTCCGTATACAGCGTCTTACGACTTAGCACGGACCTGTGTTTTTAGTAAACAGTCGCTTCTCCCTGGTCTCTGCGGCCATCAGCGCTCTCACGCCTTTGGCCCCCCTTCTCCCGAAGTTACGGGGGCATTTTGCCGAGTTCCTTAACCACAGTTCACCCGATCGCCTCGGTATTCTCTACCTGACCACCTGAGTCGGTTTGGGGTACGGGCGGCTCGGACCTCGCGTCGAAGCTTTTCTCGGCAGCATAGGATCACCCGTCTTCGCGCATACGCGCTCACCATCAGGCCTCAGGCTCGTGCTCACGGCACAGCAGCGCGGATTTACCAACACTGCGCCCTCGGACCCTTGGACGTGGACAACCATCGCCACGCGGCGGCTACCTTCCTGCGTCACTCCTGTTAACACGCTTACCTACTACGGCTCTGGGTCGCGCGCTCCACCCGCTCCCACGCAAGCGCGGGAACAGGCTTCAGGCGCTCAGCATCGGCCAGTTCGGTATGGGCGGTCCTTCGCCGGTACGGGAATATCAACCCGTTGTCCATCGACTACGCCTGTCGGCCTCGCCTTAGGTCCCGACTTACCCAGGGCGGATTAACCTGGCCCTGGAACCCTTGGTCATTCGGCGGCAGAGTTTCTCACTCTGCTTTCGCTACTCATGCCTGCATTCTCACTCGTGTGCCGTCCACGACTGGGTCACCCCGCCGCTTCACCCGGCACACGACGCTCCCCTACCCATCCACACCCCTGCACACCCACCACGAAGGCGGGCACGAGGGCAACGCGTGAATGTCACGGCTTCGGCGGTGTGCTTGAGCCCCGCTACATTGTCGGCGCGGAATCACTTGACCAGTGAGCTATTACGCACTCTTTCAAGGGTGGCTGCTTCTAAGCCAACCTCCTGGTTGTCTGGGCAACTCCACATCCTTTTCCACTTAGCACACGCTTAGGGGCCTTAGCCGGTGATCTGGGCTGTTTCCCTTTCGACTACGGAGCTTATCCCCCGCAGTCTCACTGCCCCGCTCTCACTTACCGGCATTCGGAGTTTGGCTGACGTCAGTAACCTGGTGAGGCCCATCAGCCATCCAGTAGCTCTACCTCCGGCAAGAAACACGGGACGCTGCACCTAGATGCATTTCGGGGAGAACCAGCTATCACGAAGTTTGATTGGCCTTTCACCCCTACCCACAGCTCATCCCCCAGGTTTTCAACCCTGGTGGGTTCGGGCCTCCACGCCGTCTTACCGGCGCTTCACCCTGGCCATGGGTAGATCACTTCGCTTCGGGTCTAGAGCACGCGACTCAACCGCCCTGTTCGGACTCGCTTTCGCTACGGCTTCCCCACACGGGTTAACCTCGCCACGCACCACTAACTCGCAGGCTCATTCTTCAAAAGGCACGCCGTCACCACCCACACGAGGCAGGCTCGGCTCCGACGGCTTGTAAGCACACGGTTTCAGGTACTATTTCACTCCCCTCCCGGGGTACTTTTCACCATTCCCTCACGGTACTGATCCGCTATCGGTCACCAGGAAGTATTTAGGCTTACGAGATGGTCCTCGCAGATTCGCACGGGATTTCTCGGGCCCCGTGCTACTTGGGATCCCTCCAGGGCCGCCATGCCATTTCGCCTACGGGGGTGTCACCCACTGTGCCGGACCTTCCCAAGTCCTTCGGCTATGACACGAACGTCACCCTGACCGTCCGGCAGAACGATCCAGGAGGTCCCACGACCCCGCCCACGCAACCCCTGCCGGGTGTCACACGTGAACGGTTTAGCCTCATCCGCTTTCGCTCGCCACTACTCACGGAATCGCGGTTGCTTTCTCTTCCTGCGGGTACTGAGATGTTTCACTTCCCCGCGTGCCCTCCACACACCCTATACATTCAGGTGCGGGTGACCAGACATGACTCTGGCCGGGTTGCCCCATTCGGAAATCCTCGGATCACAGTTCGGTTACCAACTACCCGAGGCTTATCGCAGGTTCCTACGTCCTTCATCGGCTCCTGATGCCAAGGCATCCACCGTGTGCCCTTACAAACTTGACCACAGAAACACGCACCCACCACCCAGGGACCGACCACAGCCAACACGACCGGAAGCCGACCACCAGGAATGAGCACGCGATCAAAAATTGACACTAAAGATGCTCGCGTCCACTGTGCAGTTCTCAAGAAACCAGGAGCACCCACCAGCACACCCCGCACCAGACCCCACCCCCACCACACCCACGACAACCCCGAAAGGCCACCACAGACACAGCAGACACGAGCGGTATACGGAACCAGCGGTCCCCA
>NZ_JBBEOG010000020.1 GCF_037860835.1 Aquipuribacter nitratireducens
CCAGCACGAAGCTGGCCCAGCACGACACTGGAAGGGGAGTACTAGCGGCCGGCAGACGACCAGGATGCCAACTAACCGATGTATCCACCCACGAGCTCACCTCTCGAGGACACTCGCCCCGAGCAGGCCCTGGACCCCACCCCCCACCACCACGCACACGGCGCAGCAGCACAAGGGGAAGGGCCAGATGCTCCTTAGAAAGGAGGTGATCCAGCCGCACCTTCCGGTACGGCTACCTTGTTACGACTTCGTCCCAATCGCCAGTCCCACCTTCGACGGCTCCCTCCCACAAGGGGTTGGGCCACCGGCTTCGGGTGTTACCGACTTTCGTGACGTGACGGGCGGTGTGTACAAGGCCCGGGAACGTATTCACCGCAGCGTTGCTGATCTGCGATTACTAGCGACTCCGACTTCATGGGGTCGAGTTGCAGACCCCAATCCGAACTGAGACCGGCTTTTTGGGATTCGCTCCACCTCACGGTTTCGCAGCCCTTTGTACCGGCCATTGTAGCATGCGTGAAGCCCAAGACATAAGGGGCATGATGATTTGACGTCATCCCCACCTTCCTCCGAGTTGACCCCGGCAGTCTCCTATGAGTCCCCGGCACGACCCGCTGGCAACATAGAACGAGGGTTGCGCTCGTTGCGGGACTTAACCCAACATCTCACGACACGAGCTGACGACAACCATGCACCACCTGTACACCAGCCTTGCGGGGCACCCATCTCTGGATGTTTCCGGTGTATGTCAAGCCTTGGTAAGGTTCTTCGCGTTGCATCGAATTAATCCGCATGCTCCGCCGCTTGTGCGGGCCCCCGTCAATTCCTTTGAGTTTTAGCCTTGCGGCCGTACTCCCCAGGCGGGGCGCTTAATGCGTTAGCTACGGCACGGAACCCGTGGATAGGACCCCACACCTAGCGCCCAACGTTTACGGCATGGACTACCAGGGTATCTAAGCCTGTTCGCTCCCCATGCTTTCGCTCCTCAGCGTCAGTTACGGCCCAGAGATCCGCCTTCGCCACCGGTGTTCCTCCTGATATCTGCGCATTCCACCGCTACACCAGGAATTCCGATCTCCTCTACCGCACTCCAGTCCGCCCGTACCCACTGCAGATCCGAGGTTGAGCCTCGGACTTTCACAGCAGACGCGACGAACCACCTACGAGCTCTTTACGCCCAATAATTCCGGACAACGCTCGCACCCTACGTATTACCGCGGCTGCTGGCACGTAGTTAGCCGGTGCTTCTTCTGCTCCTACCGTCACTTGCGCTTCTTCGGAGCTGAAAGAGGTTTACAACCCGAAGGCCGTCATCCCTCACGCGGCGTCGCTGCATCAGGCTTCCGCCCATTGTGCAATATTCCCCACTGCTGCCTCCCGTAGGAGTCTGGGCCGTGTCTCAGTCCCAGTGTGGCCGGTCACCCTCTCAGGCCGGCTACCCGTCGTCGCCTTGGTGAGCCACTACCTCACCAACAAGCTGATAGGCCGCGAGCCCATCCCCCACCGAAAAACTTTCCAACCACACCCATGCGGGCACAGTTCATATCCGGTATTAGCCCCGGTTTCCCGGAGTTATCCCGAAGAGGGGGGCAGGTTGCTCACGTGTTACTCACCCGTTCGCCACTGATCCACCCCGAAGGGCTTCACCGTTCGACTTGCATGTGTTAAGCACGCCGCCAGCGTTCGTCCTGAGCCAGGATCAAACTCTCCGTAGATGCAAACCCCCACCCACCACCCGAGACAAACCCCAGGCACAGGCAGGACATCCGCGAAAACAAATCCCAGCAACACCCCCACCCAACGAGGCAGGCAGGAGTGCGCCAAACAAATGGCATCGATTTTTGGCACGCTGTTGAGTTCTCAAGGAACGGACGCACACCCACCCCAGACCCTCCCAGGCCTCAGCGGGGGCAACCCTC
>NZ_JBBEOG010000021.1 GCF_037860835.1 Aquipuribacter nitratireducens
CGGGTCGTAGGACATGAGCTCCTCACCGGGCACGCCGTCGAGCTGGACCGGGACGAGGACCGCCGTGCCGGTGTCGTTGCCCGGGTTCTCCCGCAGGACGTCGTAGGGCTCGGTGTTGCCGTCCGTGAGGGTGCTGACGACGAACCCGTCGCCGTACCCGTTCCACCGGACGATCTCGTCGGCGCCGTAGTCGGCGGTCGAGGGGGCCGGGGTGCAGTCGGCCACGGTGCGACTGGTCTGCGTGAGGACCGCTCCCTCCGAGCTGACGGTCACGCTGACGGGCCCGGTCGACATGAGGATGGAGAAGCCCAGGGCCTCACCTGCTCCGACGACGACCCGTTCGGCGATGTCCCCGAAGTCGCTCGTGACCAAGATGTCGAAGGCGGTCGCGGCGGCAGGGTCGGCGAAGAGCTCGCCGAGGACGGCGGTAGTCCCCTGCTGGTCGAGCACGAAGCACGAGGAGATCGACGCGGTGGCGCTCGCCGCGGCGACCTGGGCGGTGGCACCGGGCGTGCGCGACGGCAGCGGTCGGAGGGTGAGGACCGCGTCGTCGGACGTCGCGCCCGCGGTCGCGGTCCGCGGCTCCGTGGCTGAGGCGGCAGCCGGTCCGACGAGGCCGGCGGCCAGGACGAGCGTGAGCGGGAGGACGAGCGCGGGCGCGCTCGATCGGGCTGAGATCACTGAGGCCCCTTCGGGGTGAGAGGCCGGGACCCCTCGCCCCGGCGGCTCATCATGCGCCACGGGCCGTCAGCGGGTGGGGGAAGCGGCGAACTCTCATCTGTGTGGACCCGGTGCGACGGCGGATGCCGTCACGGGGAGGTCCCCGTGACGGCATCCGATCATGGTGCGGGCGCGCAGGCCGTACCGGTCAGTCGCCCTCGAGGTTCACGCGAACCGCGTCCGCCCAGTACCGGCCCCAGTAGGTGTCGAGGTAGGTGCCGGTGCCGCCGCCCACCTTGAGGTCGATGAGGACGTGCCGGCCCGTCGAGGAGTTGTAGATCGCCAGCTCGGACAGCGGGGTCCGGTCGCTCTCGAGGGCGGTGACGACGTCCCAGCCCGTCGACCACTGCCGGTCGGAGAAGGTACCCGTGGTGCCGTTGGGGAAGAGGTTGACGAGGACCTGCCGACCGGTCGCCGAGTTGTAGACCAGGAGCTCGGACATGATGTCGGTCTGGAGCTCGACGGGCTCGACGGTGTCCCAGCCCTTCGACCACTGCCGGTCGGAGAAGGTGCCGGTCGAGCCGTTGGCGAACAGGTTGACGAAGACCTGCCTGCCGGTGACGGAGTTGTACACGACGAGCTCGGACGCGCGGTCGCCGTCGAGCTCGATGGGCTCGACGACGTCCCAGCCCTTCGACCACTGCCGGTCGGAGAAGGTGCCGGTCGTCCCGTTCCCGAAGAGGTTGATGAGGACCTGGCGACCGGTGACGGAGTTGTAGACGACGAGCTCGCTGCCGAGGTCGGCGTCGAGCTGGATCGGCTCGATGACGTCCCAACCCTTCGACCACTCCCGTGTGCTCACCAGGGAGAAACCGAAGTCCGGGTCCCAGTCGTAGAACGACTGGCGCCCGGTCAACGGGTCGTAGGACATCAGCTCCTCACCAGGCACGCCGTCGAACTCGATGGGGACGAGGACGGCGGTGCCGGTCTCGTTGCCGGGGACCTCTTGGAGGAAGTCGTAGATCTCGGTGTTGCCGTCGGTGAGCGTGCTGACGACCTCGCCCGAGCCGAAGCCGTCCCAGCGGACGATCTCGTCGGCGCCGAAGTCGGCCTGGGACGGTGCGGGCGTGCAGTCCGGCACGTTGCGTGCGGCCTGGGCGAGGACCGCTCCGCCCGAGCTCACCGTGATCCCGAGGTCGCCCGCGAAGTCGCGCGCCGAGAAGGCGATCGTCTCGCCGGCGTCGGCGATGATCTGCGCCTGGTCGTTGAGCACGCCCCCGGTGATGGTGATGTCGAACACGGTGGCCGACGCGGCATCGGCGGTCACGGTGCCGTAGAGCTCCGCGAAGCCGAGCTGGTCGTAGACGAAGCACGACGAGATCGCGACGGTGGCGCTGGTCGCGGCGAACCGGGCGGTCCCAGGAGAGGGCTGCACGCTCCTGAGGACCAGGCCGGTCTCCCCGTACTGGGAGGCGTCGGACGAGTCCGCGCGTGTCGAGTCGGTGGAGGCGGCGGCCGGTCCGACGAGGCCGGCGCCCAGGACGAGGGCCAGTGGGAGGACGAGCGCGGGCGCGCTCGATCGGGCTGAGATCACAGGATTCCCCTAGGGGTGAGAGACCGGGACCCCTCGCCCCGGCGGCTCATCATGCGCCTCGAACCGCCGGGAGGAGGGTGAGTTGGGAACTCTCATCCAGAAGGACCCGGTGCGACGACGGATGCCGTCACGGGAAGGTCCCCGTGACGGCATCCGATCATGGTGCGGGCGCGCAGGCCGTACCGGTCAGTCGCCCTCGACGTTCACCCGGACCGCGTCGTTCCAGTACCGGCCCCAGAAGGTGTCGAGATAGGTCCCGGTGCCGCCACCGGCCTTGAGGTCGATGAGGACGTGCCGACCTGTCGAGGAGTTGTAGATCGCCAGCTCGGACAGCGGGGTCCGGTCGCTCTCGAGGGCGAGGACGACGTCCCAGCCCTTCGACCACAGCCGGTCGGAGAACGTGCCGGTGGCGCCATTGGCGAA
>NZ_JBBEOG010000022.1 GCF_037860835.1 Aquipuribacter nitratireducens
CCTGGCGGGTGTCGGTGCCCGCCGGTATCCTCGTACACATGTTCGACGACCTGGATCCGACGCGGGCGCTCACCGAGCTCACCGTCCTCGGCCCGGGCCCGCTCGAGGACGCCGACCTCGTCGATGCCGCCGAGGTCGCCACCGCCGTCGCCGCCGCCGCGCAGGCCTGGGCGCTGCTCGCCGTCCACGAACTACGCCAACGCCGCCAGGCGGAGTACCGCGAGCACCTGCAACGCCTCCGCGGCTGCCCCGTCACCCCCGCCGACCTGCACAACCAGCCCGGCGACGCCGCCGAGGTCGACCGCTTCACCGCCGCCGAGGTCGCCGCCGCCCTCGGCATGTCCCACCGCGCCGCCACCGACCGCGTCGCCATGATCGACACCCTGCGCCGGCGCCTACCCGTCCTGCTCGACGAGATGCTCGCCGGCCGCGTCCAGCTGCCCCAGGCCCGCGCCCTGCTCGAGGCCACCCTCCCCCTGCCCGTGGAGACCGCCACCCACGTCGCCGCCACCCTGCTGCCCCTGGCCCGCACCGGCACCGCCTCCCAGGTCGCCGCCCGCGCCCGCCGCGCCACCATGCACGCCGACCCGCAGGCCGCCGCCGAGCACACCGAGACCGCCCGACGGCACCGCCGCGTCAGCACGTGGGCCAACGACGACGCCACCGCCACCCTGCAGGTCACCGGGCCCGCCCTCACCATCGCCGCCGTCTACAACCGCCTCGACGCCATCGCCCGCGACACCCAGGACCGCGCCCGCACCGCCCTGCGCGACCTCGCCACCCGCGAGCAGCAGACCCTCACCGACCAGCCGCTCACCGACCAGCCGCTCACCGAGGCCGAGGTCCGCGCCATGGTCCCCACCCTGGACCAGCTGCGCGCCGACACCGCCCTGCGCCTGCTCGCCGGCAGCCACGACCTCACCCAGACCCCCGCCCCCGGCGTCACCCTCGACATCACCCTCGAACTCGACACCCCCCTCCCCAACGCCCCCCTCGACGCCTCACCTGAGGCCCTCCCCGACGCCCTGCGCGAGGCCCTGCCCCAGCTCCTGCCCGAGCTCCGGCCCGAGGCCCTGCCCGAGGTGATGTCCCAGCTCGTGCCCGAGGTCACCGTCGACCTCGCCATGACCCTCAGCACCCTGCTCGGCGGTGACACCCCCGCCGAGATCCCCGGCCTCGGACCCATCCCCGCCAGCCTCGCCCGCGACGCCCTCACCAGCACCAGCCCTGGCACCAGCACCAGCACCAGCACCAGCACCAGCACTGGCACCAGCGCCTCGACCCGGGACGGGCTGCGCCTCAGCCCCTGGCTACCACCCCCAGCCGGAGCCCTCACCTGCCCCCTCTCCCCACCAGAGCCCAACACCCCCAGCACCGCGACCGACCCGACGCCTGCAACGGACCCGACCGACTCGATCGGGCAGCACCCGCCCGGGCCGTACCGGCCATCCGCCGCCCTCGAACGCGCCATCCGCGCCCGCGACCTCACCTGCCGCTTCCCCGGCTGCCGCGCCCGCGCCCGCCGCTGCGACGTCGACCACACCATCCCCTACCCCCAAGGACCCACCTGCGCCTGCAACCTCGCCAGCGTCTGCCGCTTCCACCACCGCCTCAAGCACCGCGCCGGCTGGCACCTCACCCAGCTCGGCAACGGCGCCCTGCGCTGGAGGAGCCCCACCGGCCACACCTACACCACCCACCCCGCCGACACCGACCACCCCTACCAACCACCCCAC
>NZ_JBBEOG010000023.1 GCF_037860835.1 Aquipuribacter nitratireducens
ACCTTACGCGGTGTCACGGCTGCGCATCAGGCAAACGGCGAAGGAAGGGCTGATCAGGGGAACCGGGCGGAGATTTGCAGGCGTGTCGTCACACACAGCGACCGTTAGCCGCGGCGAGTCACATCCCCGGAATCTCCCGAACCCACTCGAGGTAGACACTTCGCCACCTGCTCTCGTCACGCGGAGCCCGGGCGGCCAAGCCGCGCCGCGGCACGGCGTACAAGGCCAAGGCCCTTGCCGATGTCAAAGTGCTTCTGCGGGTCGCGCGCAGCAAGGCCGTCCGCTGGCCGGGCTGCAGGCGGCCCCGCTTCAAGGCGTACGTGTACCGGCGAAGAAGCACGTCCCGCCAGACGCTGCGCGGAAGTGCGCTGGCCATGTGCCTCAGGGAAACGAAGCGCGTTAGCAGCGCGCTGGCCCAGTCGACTCCCACCGCGACTGGCAGATTCATCCCGAACGACTCGGACCGTTTCACCACAATCGCTGGGTCGAGCTGTGAAGCGATGAGGGCGAGGTCGCATGCCCAGATCAGGCGGCGCCCGCCTTCCTTTACGGCATGCCACGCGAGGTGGATGAACTCCGACTCGCGATCGAGTACCCACCACCCGGTGCCCGGTAGGCGTTCGCGGCGGTCAAGCAGCGTCGATGTGCGAAGGTCGAAGGTAGTCCGGCTATTGGCGTTGTTGATCAAATGCCAGTGAAGATCGACCGTAACCCCCGCCGGCATTGCCACGGACACTTGAGCGAGCTCCAGCTCCCGTAGCACTCGCCAGCTCTCCACGAGAGGTACACCGCCCACTCTCGTCAACTCGTCGAGCGCCTCACCGAAGCGGTCAGGCGGCACTAGTACGTCAACGTCAGAAAAGGAGCGCCACAGCGGGGTCGCGTAGTGTCGCAAGCTTACGGCAGGGCCCTTCACCACTAGCCAGGGCAGCGCAGCAGTCTCGAAGCGCTCCGAAAGGCAGTCGAGCACAACGTGACCGCGAACGAGCCGGTCAACAGCACTTTGGCGAACGTCATCGCCACGAAGCACCAGGCTTGCCACGCCGTGAGGCCCCGCCAGCGTGACTACAGAGCCGGGAAGGACGGTGGACCCGCTCTGACCATCCAGGAGCACCGTCTCGGTCGCGGCGACAAGCGAGAGAAAGGCCCCATCAGTCGGCACTGGCGTCCAATTGTCGAGACACAGCCGTCACTAGGGGGGCGAGTCGTTCGGACCACGAGATCCCCGCGGTGGTCGACAAAAGGTCGGTCTCCGACGCCGGCCCGAGTGACAACGCTGCGCGGGTCGGTTGACCCCAACCGCCGTCTGGCGGCACAAGGATCACACGTGACCCCAATCCGCGTACGGGCGGCAGATCGGTCGCCACGACCGGTAGCCCAGCAGCGACGTACTCATACAGCTTCAGGGGTGACATGGCCGTCGTGAGGCCGGTGATCCGGTGTGGCAGAAGCCCCACGTCGCACGCTACGACGAGTTCACGAAGCCGAGATTGGCCGACTGGACCATGCATACGGAGGTTCGGCAGCCGTGACAGTTCAGACAGCGGAGCTGTATCGGTGACTGGGCCGACAAGGTGCACTTCATCGACAACCGCGGCAACCTGAGCGACGGCATCGCTGTCAAGACGCTCGTCGACGGTACCTGTGTACACGGCCTTCGTGGGGTCGTCAGCGGACCTAGTGCGGATCTGAGATCGAGCCTGCTTCCATGCTGCGACATCTACCCCATTTGG
>NZ_JBBEOG010000024.1 GCF_037860835.1 Aquipuribacter nitratireducens
GGCTCTTCGCCATTGAGTGTGGTGCGGAGGTGACGCGCCGAGGCGCCGCTTGAGGCCGGGGAAGGGTCGAGGTCCCCGAGGATCAGAGGACTTCTACCTCTCCTGACCTTGAGGACCTCGACGATGGGTGAGCCTACGTCGTGCTGCCGTTCCGACGGCGGCTACTGCGACCGCTGCGATCTTCTGGTCGGCCTCAACGGGTTGCACGTCGTCGCGGTTGATCGCGACGACGGGGACAGTGGCAGTGGCGCCCTGACCGTGACGGTGGAGTCAGCGCCGGGCGTGATGGGCTGCCGTGCATGCGGTGTCGTCGCGCGCGGCCACGGACGCCTCGAGGTGCGCCTGGTCGACGCGCCGGCGATGGGACGACCGGTGCGGATCTGCTGGCGCAAGCGACGCTGGCGCTGCCTAGAGGCAGCCTGCCCGGTGACGACGTTCGTGGAGCAGGACGACCGGATCGCCGCGCCACGAGGGAAGCTCACCACGCGGGCCTGCCGGTGGGCGATCGAGCAACTGCGCCGCGAGCACGCCTCGGTCAACGGCCTGCGCCGGCAGCTCCGCACGGGCTGGCGAACGGTCTGGGAGTCCATCCGGCCGCTGCTCGAAGCGGCCGACGCCGACCCGACCCGCTTCGCCGGCGTGGAGATGCTCGGTGTCGACGAGCACATCTGGCACCACGTCAGCACGAAGCCCATCGAGGACGGCGGACGCGGTCCGAAGGAGCTCACCGGCATGGTCGACCTCACCCGCGACCAGCACGGACACGTCCACGCCCGGCTGCTGGACCTGGTGCCCGGCCGCTCCGGGCAGGCCTACCGCACTTGGCTCATCGAGCGCGGCGAGACCTTCCGCGCCGGCGTGAAGATCGCGACCCTCGACCCGTTCCACGGCTACAAGAACGCCATCGACGACCAGCTGCAGGACGCCGTCGCCGTCCTGGACGCCTTCCACATCGTCAAGCTCGCCACCGCCGTCGTCGACGACGTCCGCCGCCGCGTTCAGCAGAACACCACCGGGCACCGCGGCCGTCGTGACGACCCGCTCTACCGCGTCCGGAACATTCTCCGCGCCGGCGCTGAGCACCTCAACGACCGGCAGCAGGCACGGCTGCACTCGGCGTTCACCGCCCGCGAGGAGCACGTGGAGGTCGAAGTCGCCTACCGCTGCGCCCAGCAGGTCCGTGCCTGCTTCCACCAAGACAGCCACGCCGCCGGACGACACCTCGCCGAGAAGGTCCTGGCTGCCCTTCCGACGTGTCCGATCCCCGAGGTCGCCAGACTCGGCCGCACGCTGAAGCAGTGGCGCGAGGCGTTCCTCGGCTACTTCGACACCCACGGCGCCAGCAACGGCGGCACCGAAGCCGTGAACGGGCTCATCGAGCTGCACCGCCGCATCGCCCGCGGCTTCCGCAACCGCAACAACTACAGGCTCCGCATGCTCCTCATCGCCGGCGGCCTGACCCCGTGACCACACTCAACGGCGAAGAGCC
>NZ_JBBEOG010000025.1 GCF_037860835.1 Aquipuribacter nitratireducens
CTAGCTGTGATGCCCAGGGAGGTTGGTCAGTCGGGTGACCGGTGGCTTGCCTCCGAGGGCGGAGTGGGCGCGGTGGTGATTGTAGAAGTGGAGCCAGCCGGGTAGGGCGCTGTTGCGGGCGGGGGTGTTGTCGTAGAAGCGGGCGTAGGCCCAGCCGTCGGCGAGGGTGCGGTGGAAGCGTTCGATCTTGCCGTTGGTCTGCGGCCGGTAGGGACGGGTCCGCTTGTGTGTGATCGCGAGGTCGGCGCAGGCGTCGCGCCAGGCGTGGGAGCGGTAGCAGCTGCCGTTGTCGGACAGGACACGTTCGACCCTGACGCCGCGCTCGGCGAACCAGGCGATGGCTCGGCGCAGGACGGCGATGGCGGTGTCGGCTTTCTCGTCGGTGCAGATCTCGGCGTAGGCCAGGCGGGAGTGGTCGTCGATGACGGTGTGCACGAACGCCGTGCCGATCTTCGGTCGGGAGTGCTTGCCGCGTTCACCGGTTCGCTGAGCGGTGGCGCTGCCATTGACCCGGCCCTGCTGGCGGCCCACGAAGCGGTGTCCACCGCCGTCGGGGATGTTGCCGAACTTGGTGACGTCGACGTGGAGGAGGGAGCCGGGGTGGGGGTGCTCGTAGCGGCGCAGCGGCTCGCCGGTGACCCGGTCGATGTGGCTGAGCCGGTTGACGCGGCAGCGTCTCAGCACGGCGTGGACGGTGGAGGCGGGCAGACCGATCCGGCCACCGATCTGGACCGGGCCCAGCCGGTGACGCCAGCGCAGCCGCACGATCCGCTTCACCACCGCCGGTGGGGTCCTCGTCGGGCTGGTGCGGGGCCGGGAGCTGCGATCCCTCATGCCGTTGGGGCCCTCGGCGCGGTAGCGGTCCGCCCACTTCTTCGCGGTGCGGGGGCTGACCATGAACATCTTCGCCGCGGCGGTGTAGGTCCAGCCGGACTGCACCACGAGCAGGGCCAGGCGGGTACGGGCGCGAGGGGTCAGGGCGGCGTTAGCGTGGGACACGAGGCCTCCGGTCGGTGAAGCGGTGAACTAGACAGCTCCACTTCACAACCGGAGGCCTCGCCTGTCAGCCAGGCTCACCGAACACCAGCGGTACAACCTCCCTGGGCATCACA
>NZ_JBBEOG010000026.1 GCF_037860835.1 Aquipuribacter nitratireducens
GGCTCCGCATGCTCCTCATCGCCGGCGGCCTGACCCCGTGACCACACTCAACGGCGAAGAGCCACCATTCCGGGCTTGCTGACCGCTTGGCCCGGAGGTGGCCGCTGCGCTGCATGCCGAGACTTCGTGGCTGAGCGTGACGCATAAGGAGGGCGCCCGCTCGCGCGGACGCCCTCCCAATAAACGTGATGTTGTCGAAGCCGAACAGGTGACCGCAGAGCAGGTCAGTCGTCGTCGTCCGACACGCGGAAGATCACCGTGCGGCCGTCGGGCAGAATCGTCGCGGGCGCGAACTTGTCCTGGGGGCCAGTGTTGTCGTCGTCAAAGCTTCCGTCAAAGGAGACGACGATTCCCATGACGATCGAGCACGTGGTCGGGACGACAAGCTTGAGGGCGTACTCGCCCTCGTGCACCGTCTGGCTGCCGACGAAGCCTGCCGGTATGCCTCGCGTGATGTTCGTGTAGCCGCGGGCCGCGAGGTAGTCGCGATCATTGTTGCCGGCGCTGTCGACACTGCCGTCGCTGCCAACCTTGACGGCGTAGTATTGCCCGGCGCAGGTGACGAGGACGAACCCGTGGGAGATGTACTTCCCAGTCGGGGTGGGCTGCGGCTCGCCGGTCGGGGACGTTGCCTCGGCGTGCGCCGCCGACATCGACAGGGTCTGCACTGCGGGCACCGCCCACAGGGCGGCCCCGGTGGCGATGACGCCAGTCTTCAGCGTCGATCGTCGCGTTGGGCCCTCGGGGAGGGGTGAAGGGCCGAGGTAGTTGCTCATGCGATCCCCATTCGGGTCGGTGACAGAGTCGGCTGCAGCCGACGACCGGACCTTACGCGGTGTCACGGCTGCGCATCAGGCAAACGGCGAAGGAAGGGCTGATCAGGGGAAC